>JAHHMJ010000250.1 GCA_018678395.1 Gemmatimonadota bacterium
GAGCAGGTGCACCTCGCCCTCGTGGCGCAGGGCCCCTCGGCCGTGGCCATGCTCGACGACGATGCGTACCGCGAGATCCACGGCGTGGACAACCCCAACCTCGCCCTCCTGCGGGAGCTTCACGAGAATGGGGTGGAGCTGGTCGTCTGCGGCCAGACGATGGTGGGCCGCGACCTCGCGCGGGGCGACTTCCCGGACTTCGTGAAGGTCAGCCGCGCCGCGACCGCGGCCCGGGTGATTCTGGCCGGCCGGGGCTACGTGTTCAATCCGTTCTGATTCGCGTTTCGTTTCTCCAGGTCATCGCCGTCGACATCGATCCCGGGTCTCCGGTCCCACGACTGGTGCACTGACGGGCTCGGAACCGTACCTTCGGCCCCGTTCTCACCTGTGGCCCGACGACGTCTCTTTTCGCCGACTGGCGATCTGCGAGGCGAACACCCGCATACGGAGGTCCGTTGCAGCGAGGAAACCAGCGGTTCTCCCCCGCCGCGCTCTGGGGAGAGCTCCGGCGACGGAAGGTCGTACGGGTGTTCCTGGGATACGGTGCCGTTTCACTCGTCCTCATCGAGGGGGCGAACAACGTCTTCCCGGTCCTCGGCGTGCCGGACGCCGCCAGCCGGGTGCTGGTCTGGGTCCTGCTCGCGGGCCTGCCCATCGCGATCTTTCTCGCTTGGCGCTTCGACGTGGTGCCGGACCGCGGGACGGATGCGGCGAAGATCGATCCCGAGCCCGTCGACTTGCCCACCGATCGGATCGCCGTCCTGCCGTTTCGCGACATGAGCGCGGGCAAGACCGACGAGTACTTCGCAGACGGCCTCACGGAAGACATCATCGCGAAGCTGTCGACGCTCCCGGCGTTCAACGTCGTGTCGAGAACGTCGGTGATGGGGTTCCGGGACACGCAGGAGTCGGCGGCCGCGATCGGCCGTGAACTCCGTGCCGGCTCGATCCTGGAGGGAAGCGTGCGCCGCGCCTCCGAGCGGGTCCGGGTCGTCGCCCAACTGGTCGATGTGAACACGGATCGGTCGGTGTGGACGGAGACCTACGACCGGGACCTCGAAGATCTACTCGCCCTGCAATCGGACATCGCGACATCGGTAGCGCGGGGCCTCCAGACCAGTCTCACCTCCGAAGACGAGGCTCGACTCTCGGCGGGATCCGATGCCGACCCCAAGGCCTACGACCTCTACCTGCGTGCCAGGCACCTCTGGAACACCCGGTCGGTCGAAGGCCTGCGCGAGAGCCGGGCGCTCCTCGAACGCGCCCGCGATCTCGACCCCGACTACCCCGCGGCGCACGCCGCGCTGGCCACGTCGCTGGCGACGACCGGGTTGTACAATCTCCAGCCGCCCGACGAGACGATGGCGGCGGCTCTCGCCGCGGCGGAGCGGGCGCTCGACCTGGACCCGAAATTCGTCGAGGCTCTCAACGCCCGCGGTCTCGTCGAGTGCATCTGGAAGTGGGAATGGGACCAGGGTGGGCGGACGTTCGAAGAGGCGATTGCGGCGAGTCCCAGTGACGTCGTCGCGCGCCAGTGGTACGCGCTCAACTGCCTCGCTCCCCAGGGCCGGCTGACCGAGGCCGAAGCCGCCCTCCAGGTCGCCCGTTCGCTGGATCCGCTCTCACCGATCGTGCGCGCGAGCGAGGCGTTCCTGGCGTACCTTCGGCGCGACATGGCGCAAGCGAGGGAGATCCTCGACGCGGTCCTCGCCGATGACGCACCGCCGCCCATCGCCTACCTCTTTCAGGGCTACATCGGGGAATTCCAGGGCCGGCACGAAGACGCGCGACGCGCCTTCCGACGGGCCCGCGCCGTCGGGGGCGCCACGGTCGAGGCGTTGGCGTCGCTGGCAGCCAACCACGCCCTGTGCGGCAACGAGGTCGAGGCGCAGGAAATGCTCGAAGAGCTCCTGGTGATCGCAGCTCGCTCCTACGTGTCGTCGGGGCTGATCGCTCGGGTCCACGCGGCCCTGGGGGACTGGGGTCAGGCCCGGGAGAGATGGCGAGAGGCCGTCACGAGTCGGTCGGCCGACCTGATCTGGGTCGGTGTGTCACCCATGTACGACTTCGCGCGCGACCGCCCCGTGTGGCGGGAGGTCGTCGATGCGGTCGGCGCGTATGCTCCGACGGACGACCCCTGACCGGCAAGGGCTCGAAGTCCCCGCCCGCTCCACGGTAAGAGACTTGCCGGAGCGGTTCCGGCCCCTTCGGTTCTCCACCACGGCACCCCCACCCGAGCCGGACCTCGCCCCAGGAGAACCCACCGCCATGTCGTCTGGCCTGTTTCCGCTTCGCCGTCTGGTCGTCCCATCCGCCTGCGCCCTGACCGCGCTCGCCGCGGCCTCGATCCTCGTCCCGAGCGACGCGCAAGCCCAGCAAACGCTGTCCGCGACCGCGAGCTCGCAGCCCGCCCCCGCCGTCGACCCCATGCTCTACGACGGCATGCGCTACCGCATGGTGGGACCCTTTCGCGGCGGACGTACCACCGCCGTGACCGGCATCGCAGACCGGCCGCACACCTTCTTCTTCGGCGGCGCAGGCGGCGGCGTGTGGAAGACCGAGGATGCCGGGCACCACTGGACGCCGATCGCTGACGACTTCCTCACGGCGGGCGCGGTGGGAGCGCTCGACGTCGCCGACTCCGATCCCGACGTGCTCTACGTCGGCACCGGCTCGGCCTGCATTCGGGGTAACGTGTCGGTCGGCCGCGGCGTGTGGCGTACACGGGACGGGGGCGACCACTGGGACTTCGTGGGATTGCCGAAGTCCGGGGCCGTGGGATCGCTGATCGTGCACCCCGACGATCCCGATCTGGTGTACGTGGCCGCCCTGGGGTCCCCCTTCGGCAAGAACCCGGAGCGGGGCGTCTACCGCTCGCGCGACGGTGGCGACACCTGGGACAACGTCCTCTTCCTCAACGACTCCACCGGGGCGGTCTCGCTCGACATGAGCCCGCGCGATCCGGACGTGCTCTACGCCGGCATGTGGCGCGCCGAGCGCAAGCCCTGGACGCTGATCTCCGGGGGCATGGAGGGCGGGCTCTACAAGACGACCGACGGCGGCGACAGCTGGACGAAGCTGGGCGGCGGCCTGCCCGAGGGGCTCGTCGGCAAGGTCACGGTCAGCGTGTCGCGGGCGAATCCCGACCGGGTCTACGCGATGGTCGAGGCCGAGCCGGGCAACGGGCTGTATCGGTCCGACGACGCGGGCGAGACCTGGACGTTCGTCAACGGTGAGGGCCGCCTCACGGGGCGGGCCTTCTACTACCACCACGTCCACGCCGACCCGGAGGACGAAGACACGGTCTACGTGCTCAACACGCGCTTCTACCGGTCGACCGACGGCGGCGAGACGTTCGAGCTGATCCCGGTCCACCACGGCGACGTGCACGACCTGTGGATCAATCCCACGAACGCCGACTTCTTCGTGGTCGGCGACGACGGCGGCGCCGAGGTCTCGCTCAACGGAGGCGAGACACTGTCCGGGGTCTACAACCAGCCCACCGCCGAGCTCTACGATGTCATGGTCGACAACGGGTACCCCTACCGGTTGTACGGCTCGCAGCAGGACAACACGACCATCAGCGTCCCCGCCTTCCGCGGCAACAACAACCTGCGGCCGCAGGAGGGATGGGACTACGCCGCCGGATGCGAGGTGGGACCGATCGCCTTCGACCCCGACGATCCCTCGGTGATCTGGTCGGGCTGCTACGGCGGGATCATCAATCGCTGGGACCGTACGACGGATGTGCGCCGCAACCTGAACCTGTATCCCGAGAATCAGGGGCGAGCGCCGAAGGACCTGCAGAATCGCTTCCAGTGGATCGCGCCGATCGTCATGGATCCCCTCGATCCGGCCACGGTCTACCACGCCTCGCAGTACCTGCACCGCACGCGGGACGGCGGGCAGACCTGGGAGACGATCTCGCCCGATCTGACCACCGACACCCCCGAACACCAGGAGACCCCCGGCGGGCCGATCCACACCGATCACACCGGCGTGGAGATGTTCAACACCATCTTCGCCGTCGCGCCCTCACCCCACGCGCGGGGCACGATCTGGGTCGGCTCGGACGACGGCCGCGTCCACATCACCCGCGATGACGGGGCCACCTGGACCGACATCACGCCGTCCGAGATGCCCCGGTTCGGCACGGTGAACCGCATCGAGATCTCGCCGCATCGCGCCGGGCGAGCCTTCCTGGCGGTGCAGCGTTACCGCGAGGACGACTGGCGGCCCTACGTCTTCCGCACCGACGACTTCGGCGCGAACTGGGCCCTGCTGACCGACGGCACCAACGGCATCCCCGAGGACTACTGGGTGCGCGTCGTGCGCGAGGACGACGTGCGGGAGGGCCTGCTCTACGCCGGCACCGAGTTCGGCCTCTTCGTCTCGTTCGATGACGGTGCGCGCTGGCAGCCGCTGCAGATGAATCTGCCCGCGAGCCCGATCATGGACCTGAAGGTGGCCCACGGCGATCTCGCGGTGGCGACCCAGGGCCGCTCGTTCTGGGTGCTGGACGACCTCACGCCGCTGCGCGAGTTGGCCGGGGACCTGGCCGTCGAGGCCCCCGCGCTCCTCTACACCCCGCGCGACATCGCTCGGGGACGGGCTGCGCCGCCGCTTCAGGAGATGGACCTCAACGTTCCCGACCCCCTGCCCGACGGGGCCCTGCTGCACTACGCCATCCAGGGTGAGGCCGGACCGCTGTCACTCGAGGTGGTGGCCGCCGACGGCCGGGTGATGCAGCGGTGGGCGTCGCCAGACGCGGCCGCGGGAGGCGGAGGACCGGGTGCCGGACGAGGCGGTGGCCTGTCGACCGACCCCGGCTTCCATCGAGTGGTCTGGCGGCTCCGTGACCAGGGCAGCGGCAACGCCAAGGTGCCCCCGGGATCGTACACGGCGCGGCTCACCTGGGACGGCGGTGAGGCGGAGCGGCCCTTCCAGGTGCTGCCCGACCCCCTGAACCCGACCATCACCCAGGCCGACTACGAGGCCCAGTACCGCATCACGGGCGAGGTGGCCGCGACCGCCGCCGAGATCCGCGCGTTGCTGAGGCGCATCGGAGCCGCGCGGGATGAGGCCATCGAGATCGTGGCCGCGGCCCGTGCGGCCGACCGCGATGTGGGTCGGCTGCCCGAGCTGCTCCAGCAGATGGAGGCTGACGTCGCGCCGCTGGAAGCCCGGCTCGACCCGCCGGACCGACCCGACGTTCCCGTCTCCGAGGTCCCCGCGACCGGCGCCGGTCTCGTCTCGGACTACGGCACCCTGGTCGGCTACCTGAACAGCGGGGGCGGCTACGGCGCCGGGGGTGCCGAAGGTGCACCCACCGCCGGGGGCCTCGCTCGCCGGGCCGACCTCGACGCGGCCTGGGCCGAGGTGCGGGACGCGCTCGTCCCGGCTCTGGAGCAGGCGATCGAGCGGTTCAATCACGAGGCGAGCCGGCTCGAGCTGGAGGGCATCGGCGGCGGCAGCTGAGTACTGGCCGCCCCACTCCTGCACTCCGAGGAAGCGTGCTTGACTCCCGGGGGGGTGGCCCCGGACTATGACCGATCGGTCGTCTCGGACCGGCCTCGGCACGAGCGTTTCGCGCCTGGCACCCTTCCCATCGAGCCCCCCTCCCGATGATCACACACGGCCAGAAGGACAGCCAACTCATCGAGTTCGCCCGCCAGTGGCGTTCTCAGACCAGCAGCGGCGGCATGATTCGCAGCAAGCCACTCTCCGCACTCGACCGAGCGTTGGCGTCGTACGAAACGCTCGGGAACCTGGGCGCGGTCGAGGATGCCCTGAAGGCGTGGCAGGACTCGAAGGGCGCCGGTGACGCGTGGAAGACCTCGGGGCGGAACCGCACCGGGGCGGTCACGGCCCTCGTTTCGATTCTGGCCGGCGTCGGCGACAACGACGCTGCGCTGGGGGTCGACCCTGCGATGGTCCCGGGGCTCGTCGACGCGCGGCGGGGCGTCCTGTACCTCTTCAGCCACCTGGACGAGACCAACTTCAGCAAGATCGAGGTCATCATGGAGGGTGGTCTCGGCCTCCTGGGAGGAGCGCTCAGCTTTGCCGGAGAGCCGCTGAAAGGTATGGACG
>JAHHMJ010000361.1 GCA_018678395.1 Gemmatimonadota bacterium
GCTGGAGAACCGCCAGCACGGCGACGAAGATCGCGGATCAGAGGGTCGAGCCCGCCACCAACCGAACCACGTCGTGCATCCCGACGTGCCGCCACCGCCCCATGCTGAGGTTGAGCAGCCGGAAAGCCAGCAGGCGAGCCACCACCAGGAGCCCCACCGACTTCCAGAGCGTCGCCACGTACGCGTCGGGTACGGCGAGCTCGAATCGCAGCAGGTGAGCCACGATGAACGCGGAGACCGAGACCAGCGCATAGAGTCCCATGGCCACGGAGCGGCGGTGCTGGGACAGAATGTGATGTAGGGCCTGAAGGTTCCGCATGGGTACCGCGATGTAGGTGGACGGGGCGCTCACGAGCCCGCGTCGGGACGGAGGGCAGTATCGACGCGCCGGGTCGACGGTGAAGCCGATCCGTTACCCCGACCACGGTCGACGAGTGCCGTCAATCCGGCGTCAAGTCGTTGTCGCCTCGGGACGGGCCCGAACCACCCTCCGCACAGACGCGAAATCGTACACCCGGTGCGGGGCGTCGGGCAAGCGTATCCGCGGCGGGGAGCGGCGCGCGGGGGAGGCGGTCAGGGGCGCGTTCGCCCCTCGGACCGCCGGGTCAGGCGGAGCGCGGCGACCCCGGTCGCACCCACCACGATCACTTCCAACGGCGTGAAGGGCAGCGCCCAGGACGCCCACAGCGGACCATCGGCCACAGCTCGCCAGTCGTAGGGCTCGGCGAAGGGCCACGCCCACCAGCTCGACGCGACCATCCGTCCACTCAGCCACCCGAGCACCGCGTCATCGGCGAGATCGGCCAGCAGGTGCGAGAAGACCCCGAGGACCCAGAAGCCGACAAAGGCGCCCCAGCGCTCGGCACGACGCTGGGCGAGCAGCCACACGCCGACGATCGCGATCATGAAGACCAGGCTGTGCCCGATGGTCCGCCCGAATGGGGTCCACCCCAACGCCATGCGCGACTTGTCGATCAGGTCGGGCGTCAGCCCCCCGAAGCCCGCGACCACGACCGCCGGCCACAGCCCCACCTTCTGCGTGGCGCCGCGAGCGACGCCCGCCGCCAGCAGGGCCGCGGTGGCCAGATGACCCGGAACGAGCATGGTGGCGACGGTTGGGGAGGGGAGGGGCGGCTGCGAGAGCCGCGCAGCGAAGAAGTGGCCGCCTGCGCCGCCCCATGCAAGAGCCTACCCCCTTCAGGACAGTCTGGAGCGGGGCGCGGGTGTATCCCGGGCTCCGGCTGCCTACGCCGTAGCCAGCTTTCGGAAGGCCGGGTTGCGCTCGCGCAGCTCTTCGAAGGTCCCGACGCCCACCGCGTGCCCGTCTTCGAGCAGCACGATGCGGTCGCAGCCTTCGACCGTGCTCATGCGGTGCGCGATCATGATGATCGTCTTGTGGCCGCTGAGCTTCTCGACGGACTCCATGATGGCCCGCTCGGTGGCGGTGTCGAGCGCGCTGGTGGCCTCGTCGAGCACCAGGACCGGCGGGTCGTGGTACAGCGCCCGCGCGATCCCGACCCGTTGCCGCTGGCCGCCCGACATGCGCACGCCGCGCTCCCCGACCTCGGTGTCGTAGCCCTCGGGCAGCGTCATGATGAAGTCGTGGATGTTGGCCACGCGCGCGGCCCGCTCGACCGCCTCGTCGTCGATGCGCCCCCTGGGCACCCCGAAGGCGATGTTCTCGCGCACGGCCGCGTCGGCCAGGTAGATCGACTGCGGCACGTAGCCCAGCGAGCTCTGCCAGGCGCGCAGGTTGTCGTCGGTCAGCGGCTTGCCATCGACCAGGATCTGCCCCTGGGTCGGCCGCAGCAGTCCGAGCAGCAGGTCGACGGCCGTGGTCTTGCCGGCACCGGTCTGTCCCACGAAAGCCAGCGACGACCGGGCGGGAACGGCGACGTCCATGTCGTGCAGCGTGTCTTCGTCGGTCCCCGGATAGCGGAAGGCGACATTGTCGAAGCGCAGCTCGCGGTCCAGGCCCAGCGCCCGGTCGGCGGGGGCCACCGGGCGCGCGGTTGCGCCCCGATCTTTCATGTCGCTGTACAGCTCGTCCACGCTCGGCAGTCCGAACCGCAGCGAGCTGACGCCGCTGTAGATGTTCTGCGCGGCGGGCAGCAGCCGGTACCCGGCGAAGGTGTACAGGCCGAGAACCGGAAGAATCGTCCCGAGGTCGGCCCCTGTACCCATGAGGAACAGCGCAAGAGCGAGCACCCCACCGAACCCGATCGCTTCGACGAGGTAGCGCGGGGCACTCTGGAGCGCCAACCACAGCGTATTGTGCTCGGCGAGCCGGTAGGCGGGATCGTTGAACCGCCACAGGTATGCCTGCTCCCGGCCCAGAACCTTGAGGTCCTTGATACCGCCCAGCGCCTCGGTGGCGGCCGTGAATCGCTCTCGGTTGGCATTGAGCCGGTCCTCGCCGCGGCGCCCGAGCAGTCCCCGGACCGACGCGTAAATGAGTCCGTAGCCGACCGCCAGCAACGCGGTGATGATCAGCGCGAGCGTCGGGTCGGTCAGCAGGAGAAGGACCACGATGGCCAGGGCCACCAGCGCGTAGGCCAGAGTGTCCATCGCCGGTCTCAGCACCGAGCCTACGACCAGGTCGGA
The DNA here is from genome assembly GCA_018678395.1 of Gemmatimonadota bacterium. Lineage (GTDB taxonomy): Bacteria > Gemmatimonadota > Gemmatimonadetes > Longimicrobiales > Gaopeijiaceae > Gaopeijia. The sequence goes on from JAHHMJ010000361.1 coordinate 2,605, forward strand.
CTCACTCAGGATGCTCTTCGAGAGATCCGCGCTGTTGCGGTTCAGGAAGAACTCGTAGGGCTGGCGCAGATAGACGTCGAGCAGGCGCGAGCCGAGCGAGAAGCGCCGCATCTGGGTCCAGCGCGCGATGGCGTAGGTGGTGCAGATGCGGAAGAACGCCGTGAAGACGATCAGCCCGAATGCCGCGATCCCGAGCGCGAAAAGGAAGTCGTCGGTGTTCTCGAACGCCCCGAAGTCGTAGGCCCACGCCAGCGCGAAATTGCTCTCGACGAGCCCGGGATTGCCGAGCACGGCGAGAAACGGCATCACCGAGGCGACGCCGGCAGTTTCGAGGACGGCCTGCACCAGAAGGAGCACCAGGACCATGCCTCCCGTGACGCGCTCACGGGGGGACAGCAGGGCCAGGGTCTTGCCGAGGCGGCCGGGTTCTTTCGGAGTCATGCGATCGGTGTGGAGCGTAAAGAGGCCTCTCCGGAGCGAATATCGGCACGCCGAGGCCGAACGCCAACGTTCGCGTCACTGCGGCCCCGAAGCCGGCCGGTGGCGGAGAGGCCGAGGCCCGCGATACTCTGCGCCATGGCGTATACCGACCGTTCTGCTTCGAGGGCACCGGATTGACCACGACGTCGACCACAGCCATCTCGTCACGCCCCGGCGATCTCCGTCTGGAACGATTCCCCTACGCCGGCAACAAGACGCTCCGCGCGTGGGATGCGGCGGACGAGTACGCCCTCGACTACCTGGCCGAGCACGCCCCGACGGCGCGGCACGTGGCGGTCGTGAACGATGCGTTCGGTGCGCTCACCGCGAGCCTGGTGCGAGATCGGCCCGAGGCAGCCGTTCGGTCCGTGCTCGACGCGCACACGACGCTTCTGGCCACCCGGCACAACCTCGAGCTCAACGACCTGAGTGGCCCCGTCGCCTTCGTCTGCGGACCCACCGCGATCGAGGGCCCGCCCATCGAGGCCGCGATCATCAAGGTCCCCAGGACCCTGGGCCTTCTCGAAGACCAGCTGCGCAGGCTCCGCGGTGCCCTTCACCCGGACGCCGTGGTCGTGGGCGCGGGCATGACCCGGCACATCCACACGTCGACGATCGCCCTCTTCGAAGGCATCCTCGGGCCGACCACGACATCGCTGGCCCGAAAGAAGGCTCGCCTCATTCACTCCACGCTCGACCCCGAGCTGGATCCGAGCGCCTTCCGCGGGACCGGCCCCTTTCCGACCACGTTCGAGGTGGACGACGGTCGCGGTCCGGCCTTCACCGTATACAGTCACGGGGGTGTGTTCAGTCGCGAGCGCGTGGACGGCGGCACCCGCGTGCTTCTGGAGCAC
>JAHHMJ010000458.1 GCA_018678395.1 Gemmatimonadota bacterium
CGTCTCGAGGCGGCGGGGGCCGACCCCGTCGAGGTCCAGGTCCTCAACGCCTACAAGCAGGGCTTTTCGTGGCTGGAAGACGCGGTCCTCCCGGAGCTGCGGCAGCTCGACGTCGCGACGATCGAGATCACGTACCACACCCTCGAGGAGTCCGACGAGGTTCGCTGGCAGACGATCGCCGCCGACACCCGCTGGCTGCAGGAGCTCTACCCGGTCGACGCGGTCCTGGCCCGGGAGTTGAGCCTCTCCGACTCGGCGATCACCTTCACGCCGACCCGGACCGCAGATCCGATCTACACGGTCACGGCCCGCGATTCCGCGGGCGCGTCGGTGCTCGAGCGCAGCTTCACCCCCCACTACGTCGTGCGTCCGTTCTTCGACCTGTTCCCCGAGTACGAGCAGGTGCGCGTCACGACCGGATGGCTGCACGCCGAGGTCGCGGGGACCGTCGTGGCCGACGAGCGCATCGTGACCGACCCCGAGCGCTTCTGGGACCGGCTGCAGACCGAGACCTACGCCGAGATCGTCGAGTACGTGCTCGACACGCAGGACGGCAGCCCGTCGCCGGCCAACGCGCCGTTCTTCGACGAGTTTCGGATCGACCTGCGGCTCAGCGAGCCGGATCACCGCATCGGCATCGACGAGGAGCTGATCAGCTCGCTCGAGGCCCTGCACGAGGACATCTACTTCGAGACGCTGACGCTCTTCGACCTGATCGGATCCCGCTACCAGACCAGCCAGCCGTACCCCGGGCGGGTGCTGCCCTGGATCGATCCGTCGGGTGCCGGTCAGCCGGGTGTGGCGCGGCTCTCGTTGACCGGTAAGGAGCGCGCCGGAGCGGAGTTGGTGGTGCGCAGCTACGCGTCGCCGGACGACCCGGCGCCGCGGCTGCAGCGGTACGCCCTCGGACCGCTCACCGTCGAGCCGCCGCGCATCGTGGGGGTGGGTGTCGCGGCCGGCGAGGAGGGGCTGCGCACGCTCCAGGCTCGGGTCGAGGTCCCCGACAGCGTCGACCGATATCCCGACTTCGAGGGGCGCTCGTCGGAGGGGGCGATCGACCGGCAGTTCATGAACGCCGCCCTGATCGGTGACATGATGGCCGCATTGCGCCGCCTGCACGACGCCGGGCTCTTCACGGAGGCGCTGTCGTGGGATCGCGTCGGCACGCTCGCGCTCGACGTCTACGCGACGCGGCCCGGAGCGGGGACGCAGCCCGATGGGCCCGTGGAGGCCGACGCCGGCGCCGAGGATGAGCGGATGGACGCCGAGGACGACGGTCCGTTCGGCCCCTACCGCTTCCTCCTGCCGCGTTCGTCGTCACCGAGATCCACCGACGCCCCGCGGCTCGTCGCCGACACGTGGGAACCGGGCGATACGTCGATCGTTCAGTGGCACACGCCCATTCCGCCGCCCGAGAACGACTCGATCCTGGCCCGCCTGGCGACGCGGCCCGAGGCCTCGGTCTACTACATGACCGACTCGTTCCTCGGCCAGCGCATCTGGGCGATGGACCTGCTGCCTCCGACCTCCTCGGCATACCGCAGCCAGGCGAAGCTGAACGCCCTGCGGCCCACGCTCTTCATCAGCGGGCGACAGCACGCCAACGAGGTCTCGAGCACGAGCCACATCCTGCGACTGGCCGAGCTTCTGGTGGCGGACTCGAGCTACACGAGCCTGCTCGACGAGGTCAACGTCGTGCTGCACCCGATCACCAATCCCGACGGCGCCCGCCTCGCCGTCGCCATGCAGGAGGTCACCCCCGACCACATGCTGCACGCGGGGTACCTGGGCTCGCTCGGCGTCGACGTCACCTCCGGCGAGCGCACCGACGACCCGATCTACCCGGAGTCACAGGTGCGCCGGTGGCTGAGGGAGGCCTGGCTGCCCGACATCTACATCAACATGCACGGCTACCCCAGTCACGAATGGGTGCAGTACTTCGCCGGCTACAGCGCGTGGGTGCGCAGCCGTCGGGGTGGGCAGCGCAGTTGGTGGACGCCGCGCGGATGGTTCATCCCGGGGCTCTCGATCGTCGACGACGACGAGGCGCCGGAGTACGGCGAGGCCCAGTGGGCGGTGCTCGACTCGATCGCGGCGGCCATCACGGCCGAGCCCGCCGTCGAGGACATGAACCGCCGCATGTACGCCCGCTACCGCAAGTACGGCGTGCAGGACCAGGACGCGTTCACCGAGTTCTTCCACGAGGGGATTCTCGTGAACCTCCGGCTGCGGGGCCCGGACAGCATCGGCCAGGGCCTGTACAGCCCGCGAATCACCTGGTTTTCGACCACGACCGAAGCACCCGACGAGACGGCCCGGGGAGACTGGCTGGAGCTCGTGGCGACGGCGGGCCTCGCACACTCCTCGGCGCTGCTGCGCTACCTCGCGGGCGGCGAGTTCGAGATCGAGCGCGAGGCGGAGGCGGACGCCGGTGGCGTCGCGCGATCCGTGGCGCGTGTGAAGCCGGTGCTGCCGGGGGGCTGACCGCCGGAAGCAGTTCAGTCGGCGATGATGCGCACCCCCACTCCGTTCTCGCGCAGGTACTCGTTGAGCCGCGCCAGTTCACCGGAGATCACGCGCTCGAGCTCGACGATCCACTCCTCGAGTTCGAGGGCGACGTCTCCGAGGCGCTCCACCCATTGATCGGTCGGTCGTGCGTCCGTGTACTCGCCCCGCTGTGTCTGGGACTCGTTCAGGATGAACGACAGCTGGCGGCGGAGCTTCGCTTCGCGGTCCCAGCCACCTCCCTCGGTCTGCACCAGGGCACCGGCGACTCGATCCAGCCCGGCGACGACGGAATCGGCGCGCGCGCGGGCTCCGGGCAGCCACTCCGCATCGGCGTGTGCCGTGCCCAGGGTGTCGACGACGCTCGACACGGTGCGCCGGGTCGAGTCCGCGCGGGCGAATGCCGTGGTCAGGCGATCCATCGACACCCCGGCCTCGGTCAGGAAGTCCCACTGCGCCTGCAGATCGGCCACGCTGATGTCGACCAGTCGACGGTCCTTGAGCACCTCGAGGGTCGCCTCGTCCGTGACCCCATCCGCCGTGACCAGCACGCGATAGGTCCCGGGCACCGCGCGAGCACGGGCCGGGCCAGGGTAGCGCAGATTCCACACGAACCGATGGGAACCCGCCTCACCAGACAGCCCGTCGAAGGTGGCGACGCGTTGCCCCACACCTGATCCGACATCGGCGTCCTCCCATATCTCGACGCTCACATCGGCAGCATCCGCACCGAGGTGATAGTCGAGGACGGCGCCCTCGGGCGCGTTCCGCGCTTTCATGTCGCGAGCGATCATCGCGCCGTAGACGTGGTCGCGGGCGTAGTGGCCGTCACCCGCCTGCCACGTGGAGCGGTAGGCGGGGCGCGGGTCGTAGAGGTGGACCGGCGCGGAGGTGGTCGTAGCGGTGAGCCCCCTCAGCATGCTCAGATCGTCCAGCACCCAGAAGCTGCGGCCCTGCGTGGCCACGACGAGGTCTCCCCAGCGCTCCTGGACGGCCAGATCGGTCACCGGTGAACGGGGCAGATTCCTCTGCAGCGGCCGCCAGCTCTCGCCGTCGTCGAAACTGGTGAAGAGCCCGAACTCCGTC
>JAHHMJ010000625.1 GCA_018678395.1 Gemmatimonadota bacterium
TCCCCCCGGGCCCAGGCCACGGGCACCAGGCCCACCTCGCCCAGACGCCGGGCCGCACCGTCGGTCATGGCGGTCTCTCCACAGAGGAGGCCCGAGCGGACGCCGTCCTTCCAGGGAAAGAGCGGCAGCCCGGTCAGCCGGGTATCGGCAGGCCGCGAGGGGTCGTCGCGATCGGCCTCGCGGGTGATCACGATCGCGGTCGCGACCGAGCCGTTCGCCCACAGCCCGTCGCGGGGGCCGGGCGTGCCCTCGATCTCCTCGAAGGGCATGGTCTCGATCTCGTCTCCCTCCGTGCCGTAGGGATACCGCAGCAGGAAGCCCGGGAGCGAGACGCAGAGCGCGCCGGCCTCGGGCTGGGTCCGGAAGGCGCGCCAGGAATCCGGGACCTCGGTCCACGTGCTCGAGTCCGTGAGCGCATCGAGCGAGGGGATGCCGGCGAGCGTGGGACGGCCTTCGACGAGAAGCGTCGATCCGAAGGCTGCGCACAGCGCGGTCGCCCAGGCGAGCACCATCTGGTCGTCGTCGCCCGGGCCGTACGTCCCGTCGAGCAGAACCACTGTGGTCCACGGGTGCCCATCGGGCGCACCCTCGCGCAGCAGGGCGCCGAAGGCCGACGCCTCGAGTCCTCCACCGGAGTGGGTCTCCGCCGCCAACGCCCCGCGCGACACGTCGACGAGGTACACGTGCAGGTCCGGTCCCGTGTCCAGTCGGCGGGTCATGAGATCCACGCTCCGCCACCGCCGCTCGAGTCCACGCAGGTCGGGCCTGCGCAGGAACCGCCGCAGCGCGTCGGCGGCCCGGCCCCGGGCATCCTTCGCGCGCGCAGCCTCGGCAGGGTCTTCTCTGGGGACGGTATCGTGACGGGCAGCCTCGGCCGCGAACGCCCGCACCGAGTCCATGGGGCGCGACGCTCGGCCGTCGGGCGGCGAACCCGACGACGACGCAGGGGCCGCACGATCCAGAATCTGCCCGAGCAGGTCGACGCCTCCCGCGACGGCCCCGTCCGCTACGCCGCCATCACCCGCCTCGCCCCCCGGGGCGCCTCTGTCGTCGCCTCCACCATCGCTCTTCCCATCCACGAACCCCGGGTCCCGTCCGTCGAGGATCGCCCCGAGATGGGGCACTCGCCCCAACAGGCCGTCCGGGTCGAAGTCGTCCAGCGAGGTGAAGCCGAGGGCGCCGCCCGTGGGCAGCTCGATCGAGGGGCCCACCACCCCCATCGCCTCATCGACCGTGTCCCGATCCACTAGAATGGGCCGCAGGGTCCCCGCCAGCGCGGCAGCCTCACCGTCCGACCCCGAAAAGTCGCCGACGAGAAGGACGGAGCGCGGCTCCCTGTCGACGGCCTTGCCGACGGCAGGTGCAGCCGAGGGAGAGGCGTCGAGGCGAACGTCGTAGCGCTGGCGAGAAGACACCGGAGCACTCCGGGAGCGGGGCGAGGGGATGCTGCGCAGGACATCATGAGGGCCGAGGGCCGCTCGGGGAAAGTCGCTCGTGTCGGGACCGCTTGCGGCAGCCGGCCATCGGGCGAAAATTCGGCCCGATGCACAACCCCGTATGGAGATGACGATGCGACGTGCGCTCTGGCTCGCGGCCCTGACGGCCGCACTGTATCCCGCCGCCCCTGCCGAAGCCCAGAATCTCGCAACCGAGGACCCGATCCTCGCCGAGATCTGGACCGAGGCGATGGAGCGATCCCAGTTCCAGCCGATGGCACAGGCGCTGCTCGATTCGATCGGCCCGCGACTCACCGGCTCGCCCGGGATGGAGCGCGCTCAGGACTGGGCCGTGCGCATGCTCGAGAGCTTCGGATACGAGGCCCGCACCGAGGAATACGGGACCTGGGAGGGATGGGAGCGCGGCACCAGTTCGGTCGATCTGGTCGAGCCCCGCGTGCGTTCGCTCGAAGGCCGTATCCTCGCGTGGAGCCCGGGCACGGGCGGGGAGCCCGTCGACGGCGGTGTGGTCTACCCGGACGGCATTCGTTCGGCCGCGGACTGGGAGCGCTTCCTCGGCACGGTCGAAGGCAACTACGTGCTCTGGTCGTTTCCGCAGCCGACATGCCGGACGGACGACCAATGGAGTGAGTACGCCATGCCCGGTTCGTTCGACGCGATGGACGCCGCCCGGGACGCCGCGCAGCAGGCGTGGAACGCCAACATGCAGAACGCCGGCAGCGAAGACCCCCGTCGCCGTGACCTCCATCGGCAGCTCGAAGAGGCGGGCGCACTCGGCATCGTGACGTCCAGCTGGACCGGGGTCCCCGGTACCACGCGCGTCTTCAACAGCTACACGCGCGGGATCCCCAGCTTCGAACTCGGCTGCGAGGACTACGGCCTGGTGCACCGCCTCGCGGAGAACGGCCAGAGCCCGGTGCTGCGCGTCAGGGCCGAGGCCGAGAACCTCGGCGAAGTCCCCGTCTCGAACGTCATCGCCATGAAGCGGGGCACCGAGCTGCCCGACGAGTACGTGGTCCTCTCGGCGCACTACGACTCGTGGGAAGGCGGCTCGGGGGCCACCGACAACGGGACCGGTTCGGTGCTGATGATGGAAGCGATGCGGATCCTGTCGGAGGTGTATCCGAACCCGCGGCGCACGATTCTCATCGGCCTCTGGAACGGTGAGGAGCAGGGCCTGAACGGGTCGCACGCCTTCGTCGAAGACCACCCCGAGGTGCTCGAGGGACTCCAGGCGCTCTTCAACCAGGACAACGGCACCGGGCGCGTCGTCCGCACCAGCGGCTCGGGCTTCGTCGACGCCGGAGGCGCCATGGCCCGCTGGCTGGCGCGCGTGCCGGGCGAGGTGTCTCAGCACATCGACGCGAGCTTCCCCGGGATGCCGTCCGGCGGAGGCACCGACCACGCCTCGTTCGTGTGCGCGGGCGCCCCCGGATTCAACCTCGGGGCGCTCGGCTGGGACTACGGGTCGCACACCTGGCACACCCATCGCGACACCTTCGACAAGCTGGTCTTCGACGACCTGCTGAACAACGCGGTGCTGGTCGCCTCACTGGTGTACCTGGCGTCGGAAGACCCCGAGACGGTCGACCGCGAGCGTCGCGTCATGCCGATGAACCCCCGTACGGGTGAACGCCTGCAGTGGCCCGCTTGCGGGGCCGCCGTCCGCGACAGCCGCAACAGCCCGCGTATGCAGTGAGCCGACGCCTCCGCGCCGTCGTCTTCACGGACATCGTCGGCTCCACCGCGACGATGCAGGCGGACGAAGCCGAGGCCCGTCGCCTGAGGAGCCGCCATCGCGAGGCGGTGGACAGGGCGACGGCGCGGTGGGGCGGCGAGCTGGTCCAGTACTACGGCGACGGGTCGCTGGCGGTCTTCGACAGCGCGGTCGCCGCCGTGCGGTCCGGCGTCGAGATCCAGCGCGGCGTGCGTCAGCCTCCCGGCGTCCCCCTTCGAATCGGGATCCACGTGGGCGACGTGGTCCGGGATGAGGACGGCGTCTTCGGCGACGCGGTCAACGTGGCCGCGCGACTCGAAGCGCTGGCACGGCCGGGGGCGATCCTCGTCAGCGCAAAAGTCTACGACGAGATCAAGAACCAAGGCGATCTCGACGCGGTCTCCCTGGGGCCGGTCCACCTGCGCAACGTCGCGAGCCCGACCGAGGTGTACGCGATCGCGGATCCGGCCCTGCTCGTGCCGGGCCGAGACGACCTGCCGGGTGGCTCCGCAAGCCCCGTCGGGGTGGCTGTCCTGCCCTTCGCGAGCCTCAGCGCCGATCCGGAGCACGCCTGGTTCGCGGACGGGATCGCCGAAGAGCTCATCAACGCGCTGGCCCGCATCCCGGGCCTGAAAGTGACGGCGCGGACCTCTTCGTTCGCTTTCCGCGATCGCCAGGCCGACGTGCGGCACATCGGCCGAGAGCTGGGCGTCGGTTCCGTGCTCGAAGGGAGCGTGCGGCGAGCCGGGTCACGGGTGCGGCTCACGGCCCAGCTCGTCGACACCACCGACGGCTTCCAACTCTTCTCGGAAGTGTACGATCGAACGCTGGACGATGTCTTCGCCGTCCAGGACGAGGTAGCTCGGACCATCGTGCGAGAGCTCGAGCCCCGGCTGTTGGAAACACCGGCGGCGAGCCCGGGCCGACCGATCACCGCCTCGACCCCCTGGCGCGGCGAGGCGTACGAGCTCTTCCTGCGGGCGCGAGCGGAGATCGCCCGCTGGACCCCGGACTCCATGCGGCAAGCGATCGAGCTGTGCAGGCGATCGATCGCCCTCGACGGCGACCGGGCTGCGCCGTGGTCGACTCAAGCCACGGCGTGGGTCTTCCTCGGAGGGCTGGGCCAGATGCCGCGCGACGAGGCCTACGCCGAGGCCGAGCGCGCCATCGAGGCGGCGCTCGAACTCGATCCGGACGACGCCGTCGCCCTGACCAACCGCGCGTTGCGGCTGATCTTCGCGGATGGCAACGGGGACGCCGCGCTGTCGCTGGTCGACCACGCGCTGACCGTGGCTCCGGGCCTGGCCTTCAGCCACCAGTCCCGCGCGTACGTCCTGCTGCACGAGCGCCGCTTCGACGCGGCGATCGAGTCGGCCCAGGCCGCGGTGGAGCTGGATCCTCTCTCGCCCCCCCTCCTGAACACGCTCGGGACGGCCTTCATGGCGGCGGGGCGGCTAGCCGACGCGCGGCGCGTGCTCGAACGCGCGCTCGCGATCGCACCCCAGTTCCGCTCGGCGGTCCAGTTCCTCGCCTGGACCTACCTGTCCGAAGGTGACCTGGACCGGGCGAGCGAACTCATGGACTCGCTACCCGAGATGGCGGGCTTCGCCTCGGCCTCGGCCGGCCCCCGGGGCTACCTCTATGGGCTGCGCGGAATGCCAGAGCGCGCCGCCGAGATGATGGCCCTGGTCTCCGAGCGGGAGCGCTCGGAGCCCCACCTCCAACTGGGGATAGATCGTGCCATCATCCACCTGGGATCGGGCGAGGTGGACGCGGCCATCGATCTACTGGGAGAGGCGGCCCGGAGCCACCGCGGCACCCTGTTCTTCGTCCGCTGGGCCGCGATCTGGGATCCCATCCGGGACCACCCGAGACTTCAGGCGCTACTCTCCGGCTGACCGCCGTCGCCATCGCACCGCGGTATCGACACGAGTGACCGCCGGCCCCCGATGCGACCTCAGCCGCGCGCGGCGCGCCCCTCGGCCGCCACCAGCACCCGGCCGCGCCCGGGCCCACCAGGCACCTCGACCCGGGCACGCCTTGGCCGGAGGGGCAGGTTGCTGCCTGACACCGCGCGCCGTCTGGTCGCGCGGACCCGCCGGGTCCGAACACCCCAGGCCAGCGGGATGAGTGGCAGGACGAGTACCGCGTCCAGCACGAAGATCCGTACGCCCGACAACGAGAGCAGCCCGCGGAAGAAGCCGTTCTGCACTTCGATGTGAGTCAGCGTTCTCAGATCGTCGAGCACCCCGAGTCCAGGGATGGGCGTGCCGACTTCGGAGGCGAGGAGGGGCCAGAGAGCCGGGATGCCCGCACTGCCGCCGGAGGGGTCCGGAATCAGCATGTCCAGGACCAGGTGCGATCCGTAGGCGATGAACGTCCACAGCGCGACTCGACGCGCGCCTCCGAGTCGAGGGCCGAGTGCCCAACCCGCGATTCCCGCAACGGCGACCGCAGCGAGAATCGAGTGGCTCGGACCGCGATGGTAGAGCCCGGGATCGCCGATGAGGACTCCTGGAAGGAAGTCCAGATCGGGGAGATTCGCGACCACGACGATCAGGACCAGGAAGAAGATTCCGGGTCGACCGGACCGGTTGGTACCGGCCTCCAGCGCGGCATATCCCCCTATGATGTGGGCTACGGACGTGGGCATTGCGTGGGTTCCGGGTCGTCGACGACGTGGGGGGCAGTCCCCCGCGGGCGTCGTACGAGCAACTTCCGGACCACGACGACGCGGACGCCGGCCGGCCGCCCCGGCGTCGTCCCGTCGTAACCGACCCGTGGCTACCGACCGGGCTGGAACACCCCGGCGCGCTCCAGTCCGGCGCGGAGATCCGTGAGGCGCTGCTGGACCCGCCGGGCGTTCTCGGGGCCGAGTCTCAACACGTGCTTCTCCGCCGGGCTCAGCGACTCCAACGAGGCGTCGACCAGCAGGTAGGTCTGGACGTCGAGCTCGACCGCGGGGGGCAGGTTGGGTACGGGTACGTCGGTCAGGCGTCCGAGCGCCGTATCGAACACCTCGTTGAAGGTTCCCTCGGGGAACCCAAGGGATCGATGGGCTTCGTCGAAAAGCGGGAGGAGCTGCCGGTAGAGGTCGACCGCGGCCGTCGTCTCGAACGAGACGAAGGCGTCGACG
>JAHHMJ010000162.1 GCA_018678395.1 Gemmatimonadota bacterium
GATCCTGTCCATGATCACCGACACCCCGACCTTGACCCACGTGGACGTCCGGTCCCTGACCAAGACGTTCCGGACCGACGCCGGGTCGTTCACGGCGCTCGACGACGTCGATTTGAGCCTCACGGCCGGTGAGCTGGTGGCGGTGGTGGGAGCCTCGGGCAGCGGCAAGTCCACCCTGCTCCACATGCTGTCCGGCATCGATCGCCCCACCCGAGGGGAGGTCCACGTGGGAGGCACGGCCCTGCACGAGCTCGACGAAGACGCCCTGTCCGTCTGGCGTGGCCGGGGGGTCGGCATCGTCTTCCAGTTCTTTCAGCTCCTTCCCACGCTCACGTCGCTTGAAAACGTGATGCTGCCGATGGACTTCGCCGGCACCTGGCCCGCGGACGAGCGCGAGCCCAGGGCGATGGGCCTCCTGGAGCGCATGGGCGTGGCGGACCAGGCCGGCAAATTGCCCTCCACCCTTTCGGGAGGGCAGCAGCAGCGTGTCGCCATCGCCCGGGCCCTGGCCAACGACCCGCCACTCGTGGTCGCCGACGAACCCACCGGCAACCTGGACTCGCACACCTCGGCCGCCGTCATCGATCTCTTCGCCGAACTCGCCGCCGACGGCCGCACCGTGGCGATCGCCACGCACGAGCGGGAGGCCGCCCTCGCCGCCGATCGGACGATCGTGCTCCGGGATGGCCGCATCGTCCGGGACGAGGGTGCGTCTCTTGGCTAGACGCCACGCAGCTCGACCCCGCCTGCGCAAGATCGCCCGGGACCTGGGAGAGCATTGGGGGCGCACCGCCATCGTCGTGGCGGCCATCGCGCTGGGCATGATCGGGGCCGGCTCCGTTCTGAACACGTGGTCCATCCTCGACCAGGCGCTCGGCGAGGGGTACCTCGCCACGAACCCGGCCTCGGCCACGCTCCACGTTCCGTCTCTGGACTCCGCGCTGGTCGCGCGCGTGACCAGCATGGACGAGGTGGCGATGGCCCAGGCCGAGCGGCATGTGCGGGGCCGCGTGAGGATGGGCGACGACTGGCTGCCGCTGCAGCTCTTCGCGCTCGCCGACTTCGGGGGACATCGCATCGGTCTGCTGGAGCCCGAGGATGGCCAATGGCCACCGGCCGACGGCGCGGTCGTGATCGAGCGCTCCTCCCTGCCCTTCGCACCCATGGCACTCGGAGACGACGTCCAGGTCCAGATCGGCCGGGACGCGCCGCGTACCCTGTCCGTGACCGGGGTGGTGCGAGACGCGGGGTTGGCCCCCGGCTGGATGGAACACGTGGTGTACGGGTTCGTGACCCCCGCCACGCTGGCGGCCGTCGGTGCCTCCGCCGAACTCGACCGCCTCGAGATCGTGGTGGCCGAGAACGCGTTCGACGAGAACCACGTCCGCCGCGTCGCCTTCACCGTGAAGGACCGCCTCGAGGCCTCCGGCCGCGCCGTGCTCGACGTGTCGGTGCCCGTCCCGGGCGAGCACATCCACGCAGGCCAGATGAACTCGCTGCTGTACGTGCAGGGCGCCTTCGGGCTGCTGGCCCTGGGACTCAGCGGCTTCCTGGTCCTGAACCTCATGACCGCCGTGCTGGCCGGTCAGGTGCGCGAGATCGCGGTCATGAAGGCGATCGGCGCCCGCAGGAGTCAGGTGACCGCCATCTACCTGGGCCTGGCCCTGGTCCTGGGCCTTCTCGCCACCGCCGTCGCGATTCCGGTGGCGCTGGGCATCGGTCGTGCCTACGCCGCCTTCGCCGGCGGCATGCTGAACTTCGAGGTCGGTGCCTACACCCCCTCGGCGTCGGTCTTCGGCATCCAACTGGCTCTGGGAGCGCTCCTGCCCTGCGCCGCCGCACTCGTGCCCGTGTCGCGGGCGGCGGGCATGACCGTGAGCCGGGCACTGCGCGACTACGGAATCGACGAGGCCGAATTCGGACGCGGCGGTCTGGACGCGTTCCTGAGCCGCGTGCAGGGGGCCCGGAGGCCCCTGCTGCTCTCACTGCGCAACACCTTCCGGCGCCGCGCGCGGCTGGCGCTCACGCTGCTGACGCTGGCGCTGGGCGGAGCCGTGCTGCTGGGGGCGCTCAACCTGCGGGTCGCCATCCGGAGCACGTTCTCCACCATGTTCGGCGCCCAGCAGTACGATCTGGCGCTGGACTTCGAAGAGTCCCATACCTTCGCAGCCATCGAGGAAACCGTGGGCGGGGCTCCGTCGGTGGGCGCGGTCGAGGCGTGGAGCACGGGACGCGCCGCTCTGGTCAACGAGGACGGGACCCAGGGCAACGCCTTCCCCGTCGTCGGGCTCCCCCCGGACAGCCGGCTGGTGGCTTTCCCCCTGGCCGAGGGTCGTTGGTTGGAGGACGCCGACGCCCGCCATCTGGTGGTGACACGGCAGTTCTCCGCACTCGAACCCCGGGTACGCGTCGGTGCCGACGTGACGCTGGCCATGTCCGGTGAGGAGTCGACGTGGCGTGTGGTTGGGATGATCAACTCCTGGTCACCGCAACCGATCGCGTACGCCGCCCGTGACTTCCTCTCTTCGGCGGCCGGAACCCCCGGAGACGCCGGCCGTGCGGTGGTGGCGCTGAGCGATGGCGCCGAGGCTCGGGCGGCCTTCGACGGTCTGGTGAATGCGATGGGCGCTGCGGGGTTGGACGTCCGCTCCGGCGCGTTGCTGGAGAATCAGCGGATGGCTGCGGAGTCCCACCTCCTCATGGTCGCGAACTTCCTCGTGACCATGGCCCTGCTCATTCTCGCTGTGGGCGGACTGGGCCTGGCGACGACGCTGAACCTCTCCGTCATGGAGCGCACCCGGGAGATCGGCGTCATGCGCGCCATCGGCGCCCGTCACAAGACCATCCACGGCATCGTACTGGCCGAAGGCCTGTTCGTGGGCCTTCTCG
>JAHHMJ010000384.1 GCA_018678395.1 Gemmatimonadota bacterium
GCCCCCCACCGATCTCGATCCCGTGCTCGTCGAGGATTCTACGGCGCACGGGTCCCTCGGCGATCCCCTCGGGAAGCAGCGCCGAGGTGAGCTGCGGCAGGCGGTGTCCCTCCTGGGCGAACAGCCGGAAACCGCGCTCGACCAGGGCCTCCTGCAGGCGACGGCCGACCCGGGCGTGGCGTGCATACCGGGCCTCGAGCCCCTCCTCGCGGATCAGACGCAATCCCTCGTGGAGTGCGTAGACCATGTTGATCGGGGCGGTGTGATGGTACTTCCGCTCCGAGCCCAGATACCCGGCGAGCAGGGATACGTCGAGGTACCAGCTCCAGGGCGACGGCCCGCGGGTCCGGATCCGCTCCATCGCCTTCTCCGAAAAGGTGATGGGGCCCAGCCCCGGCGGAACCCCGAGGCATTTCTGGGTGCCGGAGTAGGCGACGTCGATGCGATGCCGGTCCACCTCGACCGGAGTACCGCCGAGCGCCGTGACGGCGTCGACCACCAACAGCGTCTCGGTCTCGGCAACGGCGGCGCCGATCTCGGCGAGCGGCTGCTCGACCCCCGTCGACGTCTCGGCCAGCACCACGGCGAGCAGACGCGCCTCGGGATGCCGACGCAGGGCGTCGACGAGGGCGCCGGGCTCGACGATCCGTCCCCACTCGGCCTCGACCGGGATCACGGTAGCCCCCATGCGCCGCGCCATCTCGCTGAGCCGTCCGCCGAAGACCCCGTTGACGCCGACGATCGCCGTGTCGCCCGGTTCGAGGAGGTTGGCCATGGCGGCCTCCATGGCGGCCGATCCGGTGCCGGAGACCGGAAAGGTCATGGTGTTCTTCGTACCGAACACCTCCCTCAGCCCGTCGGCGACGTCGTCCATGATCTCGAGGAACTGGGGATCCAGATGGCCGAGCGTCGGCCGGGCCAGGGCGTGGAGCACCTCGGGAGCGACCGGCGAGGGGCCGGGCCCGAGGAGGAGCCGGGGGGTCAGGTCGTCGAGCTTCATCTCAGAGATGGTAGTTCGGGGCTTCCCGAGTGATCGTCACGTCGTGCGGGTGGGACTCCCTCAGTCCGCCGGTGGTCACGCGGATGAACCGGGCGCGCTTGCGGAGCTGCTCGAGGTCGCTCGCCCCCACGTAGCCCATCCCGCTGCGCAATCCGCCTACGAGCTGGAAGATCACGTCCCCGACGGGACCCTTGTAGGGAACCCGCGCCTCGATGCCCTCCGGAACGAGTTTGCGGGCCTCCTGCCCTTCCTGGAAGTAGCGGTCCGCCGAGCCCTCCTCCATGGCCGACAGCGAACCCATGCCGCGCACGGTCTTGTAGCGGCGGCCCTCCAGCAGGAACGCATCGCCGGGGGACTCCTCGGTGCCGGCGAACATGCTGCCCATCATGACCGACTCGGCCCCGGCCGCGAGTGCCTTCACGATGTCGCCGGAGTAGCGGATGCCTCCGTCGGCGATCACCGGGACGTCTCCGTTCAACCCGTCGACCGCGTCGATGATGGCGGTCAGCTGCGGCAGTCCGACGCCCGTGACCACGCGCGTCGTGCAGATCGAGCCGGGGCCGACCCCGACCTTGATCGCATCCGCCCCCCGCTCGGCCAGCGCGCGGGCCGCGTCGGCCGTGCCGACATTGCCCGCGATCAGCTGCGCATCGGGGAACGCCTCGCGGGTGCGGGCGACGGCCCCGAGCACCCCCTCGGAGTGCCCGTGTGCGGTATCCACGACGAGCGCGTCGGCACCGGCTTCGAGCAGCGCACGGGCACGATCGAGATCCCCGGCCGAGGCGCCCACGGCGGCCGCTACCCGAAGGCGCCCATGTTCGTCCTTGCACGCGTCCGGATACTGACGCCGCTTGAAGATGTCCTTGACGGTGATGAGTCCCTTGAGGATCCCGTCCCCGTCGACCACCGGCAGCTTCTCGATGCGGTGGTGGTGCAGGATCTCCTGCGCCTGATCGAGGGTCGTGCCCACCGGAACGGTGACGAGGTTCTCGGACGTCATCACCACCTGGATCGGCTGGTCGAGATTGTTC
>JAHHMJ010000027.1 GCA_018678395.1 Gemmatimonadota bacterium
GAGTGACGGAGATACGGGCCGTGACGAGCATCCTCCAAGCGACGCCCTGGGTAGGGGCGGGGGAATGGCGACGCGGGCACGAAACGCGGCCGACCTTCAAGGAGGAATGGGCGCCCGCTCACCGGCGCCTGGGCACTCGTAGGCGCGACCCCGCGGGGGCGACGGAACGAGGGAATTCCCCGACGCCCGCGTCCCGCGGGATCGTGTTAGTGTAGGGAGCGCGTCGGCTCGGTGGCCGGCGGACCCATTGGAATCGCTGAGCCGTTCGACTCGTTTCGCCAGCCATGGAGCCGTGTGCGTGAACGCCCCTGCCTGTGCCGATTGCGGCTATCCCATGGAGGGCGGAGCTGGCTCCGCGGGGACTTCGCGCTGCACGAATCCGCACCACCCGATTCGGCCGGCCTGCACGAACTGCAACTCCACGCAGGTCCACACGATCGTCTGGGACGGGCACGCCGAATGCTCGGACTGCGCGGCCCTGTTCAGCCTCGTGGATGCGGTCCCGGAGCAGGCGTCCTAGACCCGTCCTCTCACCTCAACCCACCATCCATTCCATGTCTCCCGAGATTCTCGAAGCACTGAACGATCAGATTCGCATGGAGCTGTCGTCCGGCTACGTCTATCTGGCGATGTCGGCGCAGTTCGAGTCCGAGTCGTACGACGGCTTTGCGCATTGGATGCGCCTGCAGGCCCAGGAAGAGCTCGAGCACGCGATGAAGCTCTTCGACTACGTGAACCGCCGCGGCGGCCGCGTGATTCTTCAGCCCATCCCGGGCCCGCCGAAGGAGTACGGATCGCCGCTCGACGCCTTCCGGAACGCCCTCGAGCACGAGCAGGCGGTGACGGCGTCGATCCACCGCCTCTTCACGCTGGCGGTCGAGCTCGATGATGTGGCGACGCAGC
This sequence comes from Gemmatimonadota bacterium, assembly GCA_018678395.1. GTDB lineage: Bacteria > Gemmatimonadota > Gemmatimonadetes > Longimicrobiales > Gaopeijiaceae > Gaopeijia. The sequence continues at coordinate 904 of JAHHMJ010000027.1, forward strand.
GCGAACTCGACTGGTTCGTCACCGAGCAGGTCGAGGAAGAAGAGAACGCCAACCGGGCGGTCGATCTGCTCGCGCGCGCGGGCAACGACGTGACGGCGCTGCTGTTCCTCGACAAGGAGTTCGGGTCGCGCACGGACGAGCACGACCACGGGGCGGAGTAGAGCCGCCCACCGCGGTCTGGGGTGCGCCCGTCGGCTTCGGTCTACCGCCGCCCGCCCGGGCCTGTCCGGCCGCGGCCGCCGAGATTGCCGAGCCGGTAGTTGAACCGCAGCAGCAGGTAGCGTCCCAGGGCCTGCGTGCGGGTCTCGCTGATGGCGTTGGCCGAGCTCGAGAAGTTCACGACCTGGCTTTCGTTGAGCAGGTCCATGGCGGCGAGTTCGATCGAGCCTTTCTCGTCGAAGAGGAAGCGCGACAGCGACAGGTTCAGCAGCGAGACGTTCTCGACGGCGCCGAAGACGTCGGGGTCGTAGAGCTGGTAGCGCCAGTCGCCGCCGGCGGTCCAGGCGTCGCCGAGATAGACGGTGCCGCTCACGCCGTAGCTCGAGTTCATGTACGACTGGTCGAGTTCGTCGTTGAGCGAGTACGCGACGTCGTTGAAGCCGAAGCGCGCGGTACCGGTCAGGTCGAAGTGGGTCTTGTCGCGGTTCTGGATCTGGAACGAGAGGGAATTGCCCATGATGCGGCTCTCGTTCTCCGCACCGTTCACGAACTCGGGGCGCTCGGTCCAGTTGAGTCCGTAGTCGATCGACAGGTTGATGCCGAGCGGGCGGACGGGCCGTCCGAAGTTCACGCCGGTGCTCGCGGTCCAGCTCTCGCCGGCGTTGAGCGGCTGGACGGTCTGGAATCCCCGGTCGTCGATGGTGCGCGATGACACGATGTCGTCCGAGGTGTGACTGAGGCGCGCGTAGGTGAAGAGGTTCAGGAAGGTGAAGGCGTCGAAGTAGCGCCAGTCGGCCTGCAGCGCGTGGGTGTACTCGGGCTGCAGATCGGGGTTGCCGACGTAGACGTTGGTCGGGCTGGTGTTGTCGGCGAAGGGCTGCAGCTCCTGCATGGATGGCTCGCGCGTGGTGGTCCGATAGCGCGCCGACACGTTCTGGGACTCGCCGATCTGCAGGCGCAGCTCGGCCGAGGGCAGGAAGTGCGTGTAGCCGTTCTCGATGGATTCGCTGCGGCCGTCGATGGTCCCTTGCAGGTCGGAGCGCTGGCCCTCCATCCCCAGCACCAGACGCAGCGTCTCGGTGTTGCGGGCCAGCCGGAGGCCGCCGCGGTAATAGCCGTACGTCTGGTCCAGGCCCGAGGTGAGGTCGGGGACGGGAAGGGGCGTGGCGCCGCTGACGTCGAAGACCTCGCGCCGCTCGTCCTCGCGCACGTCGCGGCGCAGTCCGAAGAGCTCCAGCGTCTGGCTGCCGCCCAGCGGCTGGGTGAGTGCGACGCGCTGCGAGTTGGTGAAGACGCGGCCGGTCTCGCTGCGCTGCTGCAGGATGTCGCGCGTCAGGTCGTCGCCGGCTCCGTCGTCCCCGCCGCCCGGTCGGCTGGCCGCGACGACGGTTGTCGAGGCGAGGTCGCTCGACTCCTCGGGCTCGCGCAGGTTGGCGCCCAGGTTGACGACCAGGGCGCGTCCGCTGTCGTCGAGGCGCTTCATCCAGGTGAGGTTGGCGTTGGCGGCGAGGGTGCTGGCGTCCGAGCCGGTGCTCGAGGACTCGGAGTTGAGCATGCTCCCGTCGGTGCCGGTGGTGAGCCGCTCCGTGACGTCGCTCGCTTCGTTGGAGCTGCTGTTGAGGCCGGCCCGCAGGCGCAGCCGATTGCCCGACGAGAACTCCCGCTGGGCGTTCAGGTCGAGGCGATGGGCGCGGATGTCGGTGATGCTCGCGCCGGAGTTCGAGATGGTCGAGGCGATGGACGAGCCCAGCAGCTGCTGCTGGAGCTGGTCGCTCTCGCGCTCGGTGGCCACGTCGCTGAAGAAGTACGAGCTGCGGATCCAGTCGTCGTCGGAGAACTGGTAGCTGCCGTTGAAGCCGAGAATGCCGGACTGGGTGAAGCCGCCGCCACCACCTCCCGCCCCGCCACCGCCGCGCAGCGCGGCGGCTCCGCCGGTGTTGCCGCCCCCCGGTCCTCCGATCGAGAACCGTGCGCGACTCACGTTGTTCAGGCTCCCGATCAGCGCCAGCTGTGTCGAGGGCGAGAACCGGTTGATGCCGAGCTGCTCGTCGTAGCGGACGGACTGGTCCGCCTGCGAGAGTCCGGTCGGCACCCGCTCGCTCGCGCCCAGCGCGCTCTGCACCGCGCCGAAATAGCCCTGCTGCGCGTCCTCGGTCAGCAACAGGTTGAGCGTCAGCTCCTCTCCGCCGTCCGGGATGCCCGTGAACTCGGCCATGTCGGACTCCTGGTCGAACACCTCCACGCGCTCGACGGCGTCGGCCGGGAGTCCCCGCGTCGCGACCGTGGGATCGTCGCCGAAGAACTCGCGTCCCTCGACGAGGACCTGCTCGACGGTCTCGCCCTGGACCTCGATGGTGCCGTCGTCGC
>JAHHMJ010000688.1 GCA_018678395.1 Gemmatimonadota bacterium
GCCCAGCAGCATCGTGATCAGCACGTTGCGCGTCCGCCCACCGGTGCGGCTCCCGCCGAGCGGGATGTACAGGTAGTCGCGCAGCCAGGTCGACAGACTGATGTGCCAGCGACGCCAGAACTCCTGGGGTGACCACGCGAAGTAGGGCTGCCTGAAGTTGTCCATGATGTCGAAGCCGAGCCAGCGCGCGACACCCTGGGCGATGAGGCTGTATCCGTGGAAATCCCCGTAGATCTGGAAGGCGAAGGCGTACACGCCCACCAGGGTGTCCAGACCGTTCAGAGTGGATGGCGGCTGGCTGAAGATGTGGTTGACGACCAGCGCCATGTTGTCGGCGATCACGACCTTCTTGAAGAGCCCGTACAGGATGCAGTAGAGCCCCTCGCGGAACTGCCGCTCCGTGGTACGGCGAGGCCGCAGCACCTGGGGGAGCAGGTGACTCGCCCGCTCGATCGGACCTGCGACCAGCTGCGGGAAGAAGGCGACGTAGAGGCCGAAATCGAGCAGGTCTCGCGTGGGTTCCAGCTTCCGACGATAGATGACGATCGTGTACGACAGCGTCTGGAAGGTGTAGAACGAGATCCCGACGGGCAGGATGATGTGGAGACTGGGCAGATTCGCCTGTAGACCCAGACCTTCGAGAAGCGCGGCCGCACTGTCCACGAAGAAGCCGAGGTACTTGAAGACGGCGAGGAGGCCGAGATTGCTGACCAGCGAGACCGTGACGAGTCGGCGGCGCCTGCGGTCGGTGGCCGACGGGTCTGCCAGTGCCAGACCGACCCAGTAGTCCACGAGCGTGGAGAAGACGATCAGGCTGAGGAAGCGCCAATCCCACGAGCCGTAGAAGACGTAGCTCGCCACCAGCAGCATGCGGTTCTGGCCGCGATGCTTCAAGCCGCGATACAACAGCAGGACGACCGCGAAGAACGCCCAGAAGAGGTAGCTGTTGAAGAGCATTCAGGGGAATCTCAACACGGACGGAACGGGACGTGAGCGGCGACGTCGCTCAACGGGGCAGCATCGGCCGGCGCAACGCTGCCGCTGAGGCCTAGTCGTCCCACTCCTCCCAGTCGTCGTCCTCCTCGTCGTCACCCTCGCCGTCACCCCCATCGTCGTCCCAGTCGTCATCCTCCGACCAGTCCTCGTCCTCTTCTTCGTCGTTCTCGTCCGCCCACGCCTTTTCTTCCCAGTCCTCGTCGTCGTCCAGGGCGAGGTTCTTGAAGACGGACTCTGCGGACCCGTCGAGGGTCCCCAGCGACTGGAACATGTCGGTGTCTCCGCAGCGGTGTGACGGGGGCGGGTTCCGCCCGGTTCGTCGCGAACCTTGCCGGGGTGCCCAACGGTGTCAAGCCCTTCGCGCGCAGGCCTTCGGAGCGCCCGTCTCTCCCACCGGGGGGCGGTGTTTGCGGCCAGGATCCTTCGGTATCCTACAGTGGCGGTTGCCTGCCCCCCCAACGCTCCTCCATGAAACTCTCGTCGTCCCCGTCATCGAGGCTCTCGAAGCCCTCGTTCGCGGAGTCCGTCCGGGCGTGGGTCCAGAAGATCCCCCCGGGTCGTGTGGCCAGCTACGGCGACATCGCGGCACTGGCCGGCTCTCCTCGCGCGGCGCGCGGCGTCGGTGCAGTCCTGAACGGGCTCGCGCCCGGGAGCGACGTCCCGTGGTGGCGGGTCGTGAACCGCTCGGGTCGCTTGACGATTCCGGCCGAACTCGGGCTGCGCACCCTCCAGCGCACGCTGCTCGAGCGGGAGGGCGTCTCCTTTCGACCCAACGGCGAGATCGAACTGGAGCGACACCACTGGGCCGGGCCCGCCGGCCGCCGCGAACTCGACGTGGACGGAGTGGCGTCGTGAACCCGGAGCGCCCCTCTCTCGCCTGGCGCGCCCTGCTGGGAGGCATGCGGGCGCTCCCCCAGGGCCTCCTGAGCCGTGGCGTCGGGGCTCTCGCCGACATTCCGCTGCCGGGGCCGTTGCGTGGACCCGTTCTCGGCACCTTCGCGCGATCCGTGGGCATCGACGTCGGCGAAGCCGAGCACCCCCTTCGTGACTACGGCAGCGTCAACGCCTTCTTCGTGCGGAGACTGAAGCCGGGTGCCCGGGACTTTCCCGAGGACGGACGCACGCTGGCCTCACCGGTCGACGGCGTCGTGGGAGCACTCGGGACGGTGACGTCCGGCCGCGCGATCCAGGCGAAGGGGCTCGACTACTCCGTGGCGGCACTCCTCGGCGACCCGGCGGCCGCGGAATCGATAGAAGGCGGCATCTTCGTCACCGTCTATCTGTCGCCGCGCCACTACCACCGCATCCACACTCCCCTGCCGGGGTCGATCGTCGAGGCCCGACACGTCCCGGGCCGGCTCTTCCCGGTGAACCGACCCGCGGTTCAGGGGGTCGATCGCCTGTTCGTGGTCAACGAGCGCCTCGTGGTCACGATGGCGAGCGCGGCAGGGCCGGTGGCAGTCGTCGCCGTGGGCGCCTACAACGTCGGCCGGATCTCGGCGGCCTTCGATCCGAGCTGGGGGGGTCGGGATGGTGCGTCGATCACCAATCGGGGCACCCCTCCCCCGCCGTATCGCCGCTACGATCCACCGGTGGCCGTCGAGCGAGGAGCCGAGATCATGGCGTTCCACCTCGGCTCGACCATCGTCCTGCTCGCCGGCCCCGGCGCCGCCCTCGTGGACGGCATCGAGACCGGCGCCGAAGTCCTCGCCGGACAGCCGCTGGCGCGAGGCTAGCCGCGGGCTCGGTGTCCGCGCATACTGCCCCCGCCCCCGCCCCCCACCTCGACCCGACTCCATGGTGACGGACACGAATCCGCTTCTCGCCGACGACGCCCGCATTCCTTTCGATCGGATTCGGGGAGAACACGTCGAGCCCGGCGTCCGCGAGATCCTGCAGACGGGTCGAGAGCGACTGGAGGCGCTGGTCGCCGACCCGGCTCCACCCACCTTCGACAACACGGTGACGCGGCTCGACGATTTGGCCCGGTGGGTGTCCGAGAGGACCACCCCCGTGTCGCATCTTCTCGCCGTTGCCGAGACCCCCGAACTGCGGGCCGCCTACAACGCGGTGCTCCCCGAGATCTCGCAGTTCTGGACCCGGCTGTCGCTCCACGAGGGCCTGTGGGCCCGGCTGCGGACGTTGGAGTCGTCGGATGCCGTGGCGGATCTCGACGCCCTCTCCCGCCGGCACCTCGACAAGACGCTGCTCGAGTTCCGTCGTGCGGGTGCCGACCTGCCGCCGCCGGAGCGGGGGCGTCTGGAGGAGATCCAGGTCACCCTTTCGACGCTGCAGCAGGGCTTTGGTGAGAACGTCCTCGATGCGACCGCTGCCTGGGAACTCCTCATCGACGACGAGTCGCGGCTGGAGGGGATTCCCGACGCCGCCCGCGAACGGTATCGCGCGGCGGCCGCGGCCTCCGACCGTGAGGGGTGGCTGCTCACCCTGGACTATCCCTCGGTCGAGCCCGTACTCAAGAACGCCCGCGACCGCGACCTGCGCCGGACGGTGTTCGAAGCCTACACCACTCGCTGCCGCGGCGGCGAGCACGACAACCGGGATCGCGTCGTCGAGATCCTCGGGCTGCGGCGCGAGATGGCGTCGATCCTCGGGTACGAGAGCTTCCCCGACTACGTGCTCGAGGACCGCATGGCGCGGTCCGAGCAGCAGGCGCGCTCCTTCGAGGACGGGCTGCTCGACAGGGCTCGCCCCTACTGGGAGCGGGACGCGGCCCAACTGCGCGAGCATGCGGGTCGACTGGGGCTCGACCGCCTCCGCCCCTGGGACGTCGGCTACGTCGCGGAGGACCTCCGCCGGACCGAGTACGAGCTGGACGACGAGGCGCTGCGCCCCTGGTTCCCGCTGGAGCAGGTCGAGGCGGGCCTCTTCGAGCTCGTGAACCGGCTCTTCGGCCTGACCATCTCGGAAGCACCCATCGACGAGGTCTGGCACGCGGACGTCCGCCATTTCGACATCCACGCGGCCGACGGCGTGCACCTGGGCTCGTTCTATACCGACTGGTTCCCTCGCAAGGAAAAGCGTCAGGGCGCGTGGATGAACGACTTCCGGTCCGGGGGCCCGCGACCGGACGGCGGCTTCGACCCGCACGTCGGCGTCATCTGTGGGAACTTCACCCCGCCGCAGGCCGGCCGACCGGCGCTGCTGACGCACCGAGAGGTAGAGACGCTCTTCCACGAATTCGGCCACCTCCTGCACCACGTTACGTCGCGGGTGCCCATCCGGGCCCGGGGCGGACTGAACGTCGCGTGGGACTGGGTGGAGCTTCCCAGCCAGATCATGGAGAACTGGACGTGGGAGCGCGGAGCGCTGGATCTCTTCGCGCGCCACTTCGAGTCCGGCGAGCCGCTTCCCGACGAGCTCTTCGAGCGCATGCAGAGGGCCCGACGATTCATGGGGGGCTGGCACATGATGCGTCAGCTCAGCTTCGGGACCGTCGACCTCGAGTTGCACGGTCCGTGGGCCCGGGATCAACGCGACGCGGACGGCGCCGAGCTCATGGACTGGGTCCGACGTCGTTTCGAGGACTTCGCGCCCGATCCGGAGTTCGCCGGCTACCACATCCTCACGTCGTTCACCCACCTGTTCAGCGGCGGGTACGCCGCCGGGTATTACAGCTACCTGTGGTCCGAAGTCCTCGAGGCCGACGCCTTCTCGCGATTCCGCGCCGAGGGCATCTTCAATGCGGATACCGGTCGCGACTACCTCGACTCGATCCTGAGCCGGGGCGACAGTGCCGATCCCGATCAGCTCTTCCGTGAGTTCATGGGTCGCGATCCGGACCCGCAGGCCCTGCTCGAGCGAAATCTCGGCGCCGTGCCGGCGTAGAAATCGGCGATCCCCATGCCGGAGTCGATCCATGGTCCAGACTGATCGCGCACACCGCCCCGCCCTCCTCATGTCCCTCGCCCTGTGCACCGTGCTCTGGGCGGGATGCGCCGAGGAGCAGGGCGCCTACGGAGACGCGTCGTCGATCGTGATGGCGGTGCCCACCGAGGTCTGGGTCGAGGTAGAGGACTCGGTCTACCGCGCGCTCGAGCCCCGGATCTACACCGTCCGGGACGAGAAGACGTTCACGGTGACCCAGGTCGACCCCCGCAGCGGAGCGACCTGGGGCGACCTCAAGCGCTTCCGCCAGCTCCTGGTCGTCGGACCCGCCGACGCGCCCTGGATCGCGGACGTGCTCGGGGCCGCCCGTGACCGCGACCGCGACGGTTCGCTGGTGCAGGCATTCGACGTCTGGGCGCGCGGCCAGACGGTCACCGCGCTGGTGACGGCCGAAGGGGGCGAGCAGGCCGACCTGCTCGGCGCACTGGACGAGCTCCGCGACCTCTACGACCGCCAGTACCGGCAGCTCGCCGAGGCGCGCATGTTCGTTTCGGGCCGCGATTCCGCGCTGATCGACACCCTGCAGGCACGCGCCGATTTCTCGCTGCTCTTCCCGGTCGTCTACGACTGGGCGACCCGGGACTCCGTCTACATCTTCCGGAACGACAACCCGGATCCGTCCGAGCTGATCCGGCAGGTGGCGGTGACCTGGGCGAGCCCGATCCCGGAGGGGATGGAGGGCGAGGACTTCCTCGCCTGGCGTCAGGAGCTCGTCGACGGCCACTACTCCGACGAGCAGGTGGCCGTACTCGACGCGCTGGAGGCGGGCCGCTTCACGTACGACGGCAAGGACGCCTATCAGATCCGGGCCGTCTGGCAGAGCCCCCCCGGGGCCTGGCCGGCCGGCGGGCCGTTCATCCTGCGGGCGGTGGCCTGCCCGACTCAGGATCGCATGTACCTCCTCGACGCGTGGCTCTACGCCCCGGGCAAGGAGAAGTACCAGTACATGATTCAGCTGGAATCGATTCTGGACTCGTTCCGTTGCGGGACCTGAGGCCCGATCAGCCGCTGAAGGTGTCGCACACCTGAGGGTCGCCGCTCTCCAGCCCCCGTCGCAGCCACTGCTGACGCTGCTGTGACGACCCGTGCGTGAACGCTTCCGGCACGACGTCGCGTCCCGCTCTGCTGAGCATGCGGTCGTCTCCGATGGCGGCGGCGGCGCGCAGACCCTCGTCGACGTCTCCTGGACTCAGCGTCACGGCGGTCCCCCGGTTCGCGTGGTATGCCCAGACGCCGGCGTAGCAGTCGGCCTGCAGCTCCAGGCGGACGGACAGGGCGTTGGCATCGCCCTGGGACCGACCCTGCTGGAGGCGCCGGACCTGATCGGACGTGCCGAGCAGATTCTGCACGTGGTGGCCCACCTCGTGCCCGATCACGTAGGCCGCCGCGAAATCCCCGGACCCACCCATTCGCGCCAGATCGTCGAAGAAGGTGAGATCGAGGTAGACCTCCTGATTCGGAGGACAGTAGAACGGCCCCATCGCCGCCGCACCCATGCCGCAGGCACCGGCCCTCGTGCGCCCCGAGAACAGAATCAGCCGCGGCTGGCGGTAGCTCTGCCCGGAGGCCTGGAAGATCTCGCCCCACACGTCCTCGGTCGATGCGAGCATCACCGAGACGAAGTCGGCGGCCTCGGCCTGTTCGGCCGGCGGAGGCCCAGCCGGCGCCGCGGACCCGGCACCCGAGCCGACCACCTGGAGCAGCGAGCGCGGATCTCCGCCGAGCAGGACCACGACGAGAGCGACGAGCAGAAGCCCCACGCCACCGCCGGCAGCGGCGCGACGCCCGCGGCGATCTTCGATGTTCTGGCTGCGACGACCCGACTTCCAACGCATGATGGGGGGCTCCGAGTGAAGGGTGCGAAGGGATCGCCAATCTCCCCGTCGCGGCTCGGCGCCGCAACGACCGCGTCGACCTCAGCGCTGGTACCGCGCCGCCCCCAGCGTCACGCGAATTCCGAACTGCGCCTGCCATTGGGAGTCGGGCGTGACGATCGACCACGGATCCGAAGCTCGCAGGCCCCCGTCTTCGGATCGGAACGGCAGCACGGCCCCGGCCCATCCGGACACCAGTTCGCCCGAGCCCTCGGCGCGTCGGAGCGGCTCCAGGAGGGAAACGACGGGGTTGATCGCATCGATGTTGCCCCAGTCCCGATTCAGCAGGTTCAGGACGTTGATCAGGTCACCCTCCAACCGAAACTCCGAGCCGAAGGCACGCAGGGTGTGCGAGAGCCGCATGTCGAGGCGGTTCTGCCACGGAGCCCGGCAGGCGTTGCGCTCGAGAATCGTTCCCCGGTTTTCCCTCAGGCACGCGTCGTTCTCGAGGGCGTCCCCCAGCAGCTGCCAGGTCGCGAAGCTCCCGGGCACCTCGGTGGCCACTTCGGGGACGTACACGGCGTCGTTGGTGCGGTCGAACGCGGGGCCCAGGCCCGGATACCCGTCCCCGTTCAGGTCGCCGCGATAGACGTAGGTGAAGGGCAGCCCGGACTGCCCCGTGTACAGGATCGAGAGCTGCGTGTCGTCCAGCCCGGGGAAGGGTGCGCCGTAGATCGACAGCACGATCTTGTGCGGCCGATCGAAGTTCGACGTGATGATCTGCGGCGCGTTCGGATTGAAGTTCGTCGGGGTGAAGCCGTAGTTCGAGATCATGTCGGCCGAGACCAGACTCATGCGGTCGTACGACTTCGCCCACGAGTATCCGGTCTGGAAGGCCACCCGCTCCGTCAGGTTGCCGCGCAGCTCGGCGGTGAAGGCGAACGCCCAGTCGTCGGACTCGTTGCGCGCGAGAAGGACCTGCTCGTAGCCCTGGAGCTCGCGATTGGGCAGGAAACCGCGCGCCGACTGCCGACCGAAGTAGCGGCGCTCGAAGTTGCCGTACCCGTCGAGTGGTCCCGTATCGCTGGGAGAGTCGAGGTTCAGCTCCTCGAGGGCGATCTGGTTGATGGCCCGGTTGTAGAGAAAGCCCAGGGAGCCGCTGATGCTCTCGCTGAACTCCTGGTCCACGCCCATGGAGAACTTCAGGTCCTGCGGGTACTTGAAGTCCTCGGAGAAGACGGTCACCGTGCGCAGCTCCCGGAACGGCCCGCGGGCGCACTCCGAGATCAGAGGGGACTGCGGATCGAAGGCCGGGACGGTGTTGCC
>JAHHMJ010000078.1 GCA_018678395.1 Gemmatimonadota bacterium
ACCCCCAGATCTCGGTGCCGAGGGGGTCGCCGGACCAGCTGCTTCCCGGTGGGCGAGAGCTCCTGATCAGCACGGGCTTCGCTTCCTCTCCGTCCATCGCCATCCTCGATCTCGAGACGGGCGCGCTGCGCGAGGTCGGGCCCGGTAGGAGTGCCCATTACCTCGAACCGGGGTACCTCGTCTTCAGTTCGGACGAGGGATCCCTCTCGGCGGGCCCGTTCGACCTGTCCTCCGGGGAATTCACGGGACCGGTCGTGCCGCTTCTCGACGGCGTCCAGGGCTTCGGCCTTTCCGACTCGGGCACGCTCCTGTACACGGTCGATCGGTCCCGGGGATACGAGTTCGTGTGGATCGACCGGGAGGGCCGTGAGACCCCGGCTGCACCGGGGTGGACGGCGCCGGCGAGTCTCACCTCGCGAGGCTTCGACCTGTCTCCGGAGGGGCGCCGCATCGCGTTCACCGCGGAGGGACCAGACGGGGGTCCGGACGTGTGGATCCGGGAGCTGCCCGACGGGGCCCTCACGCGCCTCACGGACGATCCCGGTGAGGAATGGAATCCTCGGTGGCACCCGGAGGGAGGCCGCGTCACCTATACATCTGGGGTCACCGGCGGCCGCCTCACCCTGTCCCGGCGGGCCGACGGCGCGGGCGCAGTCGATACCCTCTTCGACGGATCGCAGGACGCCCCCTCCGCCGAGTTGAGCCCCGATGGCGAGTGGCTGGTCCTGCGTGTGGGTCGGGAGGGGGGTCGATTCCGACACATCGCCGCGGCGCGGCCGGGTCTCGGGGCGGCGCCCCCGGAACTGATCCTCGGCGACGGTTACAACTCCTTCACGCCTGCGCTCTCCCCCGATGGCGGTCACCTCGCCTACGTCTCCGACGAGTCGGGACGCTGGGAGGTGTATGTGCGGCCCTTCCCCGACGTCGATGCCGCCCGCCTCCAACTGTCGAACGACGGAGGGCGCGGGCCCGTCTGGAGCCCGTCGGGGGACGAGCTGTTCTACGTCGACGACGAGCTTCGCCTCACCGCGGCGCGAATCGAGACATCGCCCGAACTGCGCGTCCTCGACCGGCAGGTGCTGTTCCCGATGCCGGAAGGCACGTTCGGACTCCAGTCCCAGATCGGGATCAACATGGATGTGTCGTCGGACGGTCAGCGCTTCCTGATCGCCCGCCCGGCTGCAAGCGACGACGCAACCGACCAGCCCGGCGTGATCGTCGTGCTGAACTGGATCGAGGAACTGAAGGAGATCCTCGGGGGCTGAGGACCATCCCGCCCCCTACTCCTCGCGCTCCTGCGCCTCCTTCGCTTTCTCAGCCGCCTGGAGCTCCGCGATGAGCCCCTCCCTGCGAGCCTGAAGCGCGGCCCGAGCCTCGGATGCACCGTCCCCGTCCTCCACGGCGGCGAGCTCTGCGTCCAGCGCCTCGATGGACTTGCGGATCTTCTCGATCGAGGCCGCCTCTTCGGCCTTGTCGAAGGCGACGTCCTCGGCGTTGGGCTGCGGGGCCGGTGCAGCGGTCGGCGCCGCCTCGGGGATGAAGAGGGGACCGTCGCCGACGGCCCGCGTGTTCATGAACGTCGGGGAGACGATCTCCACACCGCCCTCGTGGAGCGAATCGAGCATCGCTTCACGCAGTCTCGAGCGGGCGGAAATGAGGCTCTCCACATCTTTCAGCAACCCGGCCACCCGGTACGAAACCGAAAAGTCCCCGAGTTCGCGCACGTGCACGAAGCCGTCCTCGAGGCCCGCCTGCCCCGCCGCGGCGGACAGGAGTTCGACGATCCGCTCCCGATGCACGTCGTAGCCCAGCGTGACGTCGGCCGCGATGATCGTGCCCGAGGCCCGCACCACCTTCAGGGGCTGGGTAACGAGGTAGAGGTTGGGCACCGTGACCAGATCGCGGAACTCGGTCTGGATCTCGGTATGCAGAAGATCCATTTCGGTGATGCGCCCCGTGACGTCGGCCACGGTGATGAAGTCGCCGGGCCGGGCGCTCTTCACCGTCCGTAGCATGATCCCCGCCATCATGTTGCCGATGAAGGTGGTCGACGACAGGGCGATCGCGGCGCTGAGCAGAATGCCGATGACGCCCAGCAGGTCACCGCGCAGCGAGTCGTCCACCGGCAGGACGACGATGATCGCCAGTACGCCGGCGATGCCCAGGGCGACGATGGCCAACTGGAGGTGGAACGTCGCGTTCGGAGAGTGGAGCCGCCGGCGCTGCAGGATCCGGTTGGCGACGACCAGCGCGAACACGACGATGGCGAGGGTCGCCAGAAGTGGCAGGAAGTCCCGGAACAGCTGCAGGATCTGCTCGGTGGGACTCATGATGGGACCATCGCCGCGGCCCCGAGACAGCCGATCGCCACGCGGGCGACGGGCCCGCGGCGAGAGATGGTTGGGGTGGACGACTCCAAGGCGGCTCCTGGTCGAACGGTGCGGCGCGTCGGGCGCCGTATGGCCCCAGTGGGCGCGCCGCCGAAGATGGGGCGCGGTCCCGGGACCCGCCACTAGTCCGTCAGCGGATTCGTCCAGGCGAGGCCGGGGAATCGATCGAAGTCCGCATCGGTCGAGCACAGGATGAGGCCGTACTCGATGGCCAGTGCGGCGAGATGTGCGTCGGGAATGAGATCGGCGCGGGTGACCCGGGGCATCAACGTCGACAGCACGGTCCGGTGCCGGGGGGTGGGCTCCGGGGTGAACGTCCCTTCGAGGGTCAGCCACTCCTCGACGATCGACCACGCCTGGGCGGTGGACATGGGTCGCGGGCAGACCCTGGGGTTCGAGATCAGTCGGGCGAATCCGTTGAGGACCTGCCACGGAAGGCCGACCCCGATCGGCCCGTTGAGGCGATCCTCCAGCCACGTGCGCGCGCGCGGGTGCAGCGGCGAGGCCGAATCCACGGCGTATATCAGCAGGTTCGTGTCGACGAGGATCACGGCCTCCGATCCCCTTCGGCCCAGTCGAGGGCCGCCGCCACGTCGTCGACCGACACCCGCATTCCCCCCGTGTCCCAGACGCTGATCGAGTAGGGCTCACGCTCGAGCTGTTCCAACTCGGCGTCCATGGAGCGCAGCCCTCGTCGCAGCGCCTCGTTCACGACGGCCTTGAGGGAGAGGGCCTCTCGGTCGCGAACCCGCGCGAGCGCCACGGCGACGTCGCTGTCGATGGTCAGGGTGGTACGCATACATCAACACATCAGTATGTGATGTTGCGATGTCAAGATCGGAATTCAGTGCGGCTTCCCGGAAGGCCGGCCCGTGGCGGCGCCCTCACACGCCCCCTTGCACGAGCCGCCGCCCCCTCCCATCCATAGGCAGCCCCCCCAGGCAACCTCGATCGAGCCATTCCGGGGAGGGTATCCGTGGACGAATCCGAACTCCGTTTCGCACTCCACCTCCTGGCGCACGGCGGGGACTCCACCGCCGACGTCCCCGACTCCGAGTCGTTTCGTCGCGAATCGCTCCGCCTCGCCGAACGCTCGCGGCCCTGGGTCCTGGGCACCGGCGTCCAGGGGGTCGGGCTCGGCGAGAAGATCTCCGACGGGACGGGAACCGGTGTGCTGGCGCTGCGCGTCTACGTCGAGACCAAGCGTCCCCTGGCGCAGCTCGATGCCCCGGTGCCCCGGACCGTGGAGGTTCCCGAGTTCGGTGAGCTTACGACGGACGTTCTCGAAATCGGCCGCCTGCGCCCCGAGCGCTTCACCGGTCGCGTCCGGCCGGCGATGCCCGGCTCGGGGGTCAGTCACCCGGATTGCGGCGTGGGTACCTTCGGGTGCGTGGTGCGCGAGACGGGGAACGGGTCCGACCGCTTCATCCTGAGCAACGCCCACGTGTTGGCCGACGACGGCTGCGCCCACCCCGGCGATGCGATCGTCCAGCCGGGCCCGGAGGACGGCGGCGATCCCGGGTCGGACGTCATCGCCGAGTTCGCGCGTGCGGAGCCGTTCGTCTTCTCGGAAGAGGGCTTCGAGAACCGTATGGATGCGGCGATCGCCCGGGTGCTCGAGCCTCACCAGGTCCGGAGGGGACTCCGTGTGCTCCGGCGTCCCATCCGCGGGGTCGCCCGTGTGCTGCGGCGCGGCATGGAGGTGATGAAGGTCGGCCGCACCACCGACCACACGGTGGGCGTGGTGCAGGACGTCGACTTCCACTTCCCCATGGACTACAAGCGCCCCGGTCATCGTTCGGAGCATTTCGCGCGGCCGGGCCACGGAGAGCGAGGTCGGGTCGGCTTCCGCGACCAGGTGCTCTGCACCCGCTACACCGACGTCGGCGACAGCGGCGCCGCGGTCCTGAACCGCCGCGGCTACCTCCTGGGACTCCATTTCGCGGGCTCGCCCGCCGCGAGCGTCTTCAGTCCGATCCGTCCGATCTTCCGGGCGCTGCGTATCGACCTGGAGCGGGACGCGGGCGTGGAGGTCGGTCGGAGTGGGGTGGATGATAGGCGAGACGCCGCGCCATGAGTCCCCGACCCACGCCGCGGCAGGAGGCGCTCCGCGCCGCGCTCGACCCGATCTGCCATGCGCTCGTCCTCGGACTCCTGCGCGCGACCGATCCCGCACGGGATCGCGCCCGCGTCCGCGCCATCGTGGACGCCCGTCTCCCCGGGGCCTGGGAGGTCCGCCCCATCGGCCGCTCGGCGTGGGCGTTCGAGATTCGACGGGCGCGGCGGCACCGGCGCATCGCGCTGGGAACGGCGTGGAATCACTGCCATCGCCTCGAGGCGGACTCCGACGTGGAGTTCGCCGAGCCTTCGGTCACGATCGTCGGCCACGATCCGACCCCCGAGCAGATCGACGCGGTGCTCACGCCGGCCGAACTCACCCTCACCCAGCAGGCCCGCGCCTCGGCCGACGCCCCGCTGCCGTGCGCGCAGAACGACGAGCGGTGGTCGATCGAGAGCTGCCGCATCGACGAGGCGTGGGCGCTCGAGCCGGGGCCCGAGGGACGCAGGATGGGCGAGGGCATCGTCGTTGGCCATCCCGATACCGGCTACACGAGGCACCCCGAGGTCTGGGACGCCGAGCCGAGCGAGGTACGCGTGCTGCACGAGCGAGGTCACGACTTCGAGGACGGGGATTCCGGCGCGGACGATCCGCTGATCGAGGGGTTCATGAAGCAGCCGGGCCACGGCACCGCGACGTCGAGCGTGATCCTGAGCGGGGTGGGTGCGGGAAACCTCACCGGCGACCCTCAGCGCCCCGTCACCGGCGTGGCCCCGCGCGCGCGCCTGATCCCGCTGCGGGTCACCCGCACGGTCGTGCTCTTCAACTTCACGAAGCTCGCCGCCGCCATCGATCACGCGGTCGACGAGGGCGCCCACGTGATCTCGATCAGCCTTGGCGGGCCCTATCCGTCGACTCTGCTCGAGAAGGCCGTCGGCCGGGCGGTGGAGCGGGGCGTCGTGGTCCTGGCCGCCGCCGGCAACGTGTGGCCGTTCGTGGTCTTTCCCGCGCGGCTGCCCTCGGTGATCGGGGTCGCCGCCAGCAACTGCGAGGACGGTGTCTGGAAGAAGAGCGCCCGGGGCGGAGGGGTCGACCTGTGTGCGCCGGGCGAGGGGGTGTGGCGCGCCGATGCCAAGGGACCGCCCGAGTCCCCGTCCTTCACCACGGGGATCGGCTACGGGACCTCGTTCGCCGTGGCGACGGTCGCGGGCGCCTGCGCCCTCTGGCTCGCCCATCACGGACGCGATCACCTGATCGGGCTCTACGGTGCTTCGGCGCTGGTCCCCGTCTTCCGGCACCTGCTGCTGTCGACCGTCCGGACGCCACTCGGCTGGGACACCGGTCGCCACGGTGCGGGCATTCTCGACGCGAAGGCGCTCCTCGAGGCCCCCCTGCCGCACCCGTCGATGGTGGCGCCGCTCGTGGCGCAGGGCGAAGACGGCGATCCGGGGCCGCTCCCGGGAGGGGTGAGCGACGCGCTCGCCGGCTTCTTCCCGGAGGCCGACGCGGAGTCGATCTCGGCCGCGACCTGCCACGTGCTGCGCGTTCCCACCGACGGTTCGGCTCGGTCCGAGGGTCTGCCTCGGTCCGACGCCCAGCCTCACCTCTCCGGATCGCTCGGTCGAGAGATCCTCTTCCACGTCGCGACCAACCCGGAGCTGCGTGCCGCGATCGACCGACGGTACCGCGGTACCGCGCCGGCGATGGTCGGCAGCCGCCTCGAACCGCAGTCGGCGGTGAGCCTCCCGAGACTGCGTGGCCAGGCGTCCCGACGGTTGAGAGCGGGATAGTCGGCGTTGGTGTGCCGGGTCCGCTCGTCGTCCCCGGCGGGTGGGGGGTGTGGTGCACCGTGCAACAGTTCGTCGCGGGGGTGTTGCGCGTCCGCTACGTCCGGGGGTCGGTCTCCGGCGACGGCGATGCGCGGAATGTGGCAAGAGCAAGCGACATCGTCCCTTGCGAGGAACGTCATGCTTTCGCGGCACGAAACTTCCTCCAAAAATCATATTGCGCATAACACTCCACGAGCCTCAGGAGCCACCATGTTCAACTTCCGCTTCACCCGCCTGGCTGCGGGCGCCGCGGTCCTTGCGTTGGCCGCGGCCTGCACGGACGAGGCGCCGCCGACGGCCGTCGACGGCCCTTCCGCCATCTCCTCGGCGCAGTACATCACCCCCGGCGACGGCAACGAGTCCGGCGCGTTCCCCGGTGTCGCCGAAGAGGAACTCTTCGAGGTGTGCAAGCGCTGGGTGGGGACCTCCGGAGTCGCGATCTTCGACGTCGACGACATGAGCGGCACCATCTTCACTACTTCGACCGACGACGGCACCTGGACCACCGGTGTCTCCGGCGGGGGTTTCTCGGATTGGAGCTGCCGGGACGTCTATCTCGGGCTTGATGCCGGAGCCACCGTTCGGGTAACCGAGCGGAGCATCCCGGGCTACACGGTGTCCACCGCTGCGAGCCTTGCCGGCGGGACCAACGCCCCTGCGCCCATCCTCGGTCCGGATTACGTCGAAGGACTCGCCGCCGGGTTCGTCTCGGTGAATAACGACGGTGGATCCGGGGTGACCGCGTACTTCACCAACACCGAGATCCCGCAGGGCGGCTGCACGCTCACCATCGGGTACTGGAAGACCCACAGCGAGTACGGCCCCGCCCCGTATGACGACAACTGGGCCAACCTCCCCGCCGGTGCCGACACGCCGTTCTTCCTGAGCGGACAGAGCTACTACGAGGTGTTCCAGACGCCGGTCAAGGGTAACCAGTACTACAACCTGGCCCACCAGTGGATGGGTGCATACCTGAACGTCCTGAATGGCGCCTCGATTCCCGCGGACGTGCTGACCGCCTGGAACGAGGCCCAGGTGCTGTTCGAGACCTACACGCCGGGTGATATCGACGGCCTCCGCGGCAAGGATCCGCTGCGCGCCGACTTCGTTCGGCTGGCTGGAATCCTGGGTTCCTACAACGAGGGCGACATCGGCCCGGGTCACTGCGACTGACGTGACCTGATCCGCGGCGTCGCATCCAGACGCTGAACGCGGGGGGTGGCGGATCGACCGCCACCCCCCGTCGTCTTCGCGAATCGACTCCAGGACGGGCGCCTCGGCTTCACGCGCCTGCGGCCGCTCCCAGGTGACATCGGGCGTCAGCCCCCCGTCCGCGGCATCCGCTCCTCCATCTGGGCCGCCTGCCAGGCGAAGTGCGCCAGGAAGATGGCCTGCTGCTTCAACTCGTCCTCGGACATGCGCTCGGGATAGTCGGCGTTGGTGTGCCGGGTCCGCTCGTCGTACGCCTCGAAGTCCTTGATGACGTTGAACCCCGGCAGCCCGGCCTGGTTGAAGGGCACGTGATCCGTACTCCCGATGCTCTCGATGATGTTGCGGGTCACGCCGAGGTCGGAGAGCGGCTCGAGCCACGCGTCGAAGAGCGCCTTCGCCGGTTCGTTCTCCTCCATGTAGAAGCCCAGGGAACCGCCCGACCCCGGGTCGTCGTTCAGGTAGACCGAGAAGCGGTCCCGGGCGGCCTCGTCGCTCAGGTGCTGCTCGATGTATGCGCGGGCTCCCAACAGGCCCTGCTCCTCGCCGGACCACAGTGCGAAGCGGATGGTACGCCGCGGTTGCGCGCCGACGGCGGCCAACAACCGTGCGGCCTCCATGACGGCGAGCACGCCGTCCCCGTTGTCGGTGGCGCCCACGGCGGTGTGCCACGAGTCGAGATGGCCGCCCACGAGCACCACCTCGTCCCCCCACCTCGGGATCGGTGCCGGGGATGTCGGCGAGGACGTTGAAGGTGCGAGTCTCGTCGTCGTAGCGGGTGCGCAGTTCGATCCGCACCCCGGGGGTCTCACCGCGCTGTGCGAGACGCACCAGCAGGTTGTACTGCTCGGCCGAAAGGATCACCGAGGGAACCGCGTCGTCGGGGGTGCTGCGGTTGCCCAGCACCCCGACCGTGCCGTCGCGGTAGTGGCTGGGGCGCACGAGGACCGCTGCGCCCGCCTCCTGCAGCAGCTCCCGCAGCTCGCCATTGGGAAGCGCGGCCTGCACCGGGATGCGCGGGGGATTCCCCGTCCGGATGGGGTCGTCGCTCAGCCCGGGCTGGGGTCGGTCCTCGTCGCGGAACCCCTGCTGCGGCTGGTGCGTGAACACGATCGCGCCTCGGAGCTGCGCGCTCATCGCGCGGATCTCGTCGGCCGAGCTCTCACCGACGTAGACGATCGGTCCCTCGGCCACCCCATCCAGCGAAGGAGTCCACGCCTCGGCGTAGGCGATCAGCGGCGCATACCGCGGCGCGATCATCTCGGTCGAGAGCTTGTCGAGCGTCCATCCCCGACCGAACTCGAAGGGCTCGAGCCGGGCGTCGGCCAGCCCCCACTCGGCGAAGCGGTCTCGCGCCCACTCCGCGGCCCGATCGTACTCGGGCGAGCCGGTCAGGCGTGGCCCGTAGACGTCGGTCAACGTGTGGAAGAGATCGAGCGCCTGCGAGCGCTCCATCCCCTCGTCGATCAGCCGCAGGGCCATCTCGGTATCGACGGGGACCTGGGCCGGGGCCGGGGCCGGGCCGCCCAGGACCGCGGTGAGCAGGAGCAGGGGGGTGAGTACCGGGGTTGGGATTCGGAATGGCATGGCGGCGGGTCGATGAGGGCGAACGGGGTCGGGCCCAGAATGGGGTTCCCGGGGCGCTGCGGCCAATGAGTCGACATCCCGCCCAGTCAGTCGAAATCTCGGCCAGGGAGAAACGGCGCCTCGCCCGCGGGAGCGATCTGAACGTCTACTCGAAGACGTCCCCGCACCGCATCGCGAGCCCCTCCAGCACATCTTCTCCCGACAGCATCTCGTCTTGCCGCACGAGCGTGGCGGTGCCGTCCGGACGATGCACCCACACCGTCCGAGCCTCGGGGTCGACGATCCAGACGAGGCGCGCGCCTGCGTCCAGGTAGTCGAGGATCTTGGCGTGGGTAGCCATCGACGAATCTCCAGGAGTGACGATCTCGACGGCCAGATCGGGTGCACCGCGCACCCATCCGCCGGGCACGCCCGCGGCAGAGCGAGGCTCGAGTACGACGGCGACATCCGGCCCACGTACGGTGGCAGGCTCGTCCGAGAGCACGTATCCCGACTCGACCGTACACGCCGCCCCGTGCTCGCGAGCCCACGTCCCGAGGGCGACGGCGAGCGTGACCTGCACACGGCCATGTCGATTCCCCGGTCGAGGCTCGCGCACCACCATGCCGCGCACCAGCTGCGACACGCGGGTCGGATCCGGTTCCGACAGCGCCGCGTAATCGGCCAGGGAGAGTGAGGTCGCGCGGGATGACATGGTACGGGGTCGGTAGTGCGGTGCCGCCCGCGCCCACGACCACGACGCGAGGGATGGGTGTGGTCGCTCTGAATATGCCGGGCGAGGTGACGGCGGGGCCATGTTCCGTTGGGCCGATCTTCTCGGCGGTTGCGGTCATGCGGCCTGCGGCGGCACTCTAGCCCCGTCCCCGGATGGGGCCGGGCGGTCACGAGGTCTCCGGCCCACCTGGCCCTGGCGGCCGCCCCCGAATACCCTGGCAAGAGGCTCCCGCACCCCATGGAACCGCCCATCTGCGCGCTCTGTGGCGTGCGGTTCGACCCTGGCGCCGCGACGGTCCGTTTTTCCGACTATCGGCCGCTGCCCGATGGGATGGTCGGCCACCCTCACGGCCTCGTCTGGTTCTGTGGAGCACATCTGGAGGCGGCCGAGGCGGTGGCACACCTGCCCGCTGAAGAGGCGTTGACGACGTTGAGATCCAACCCACCGAGGAATCCCCGATGACCGAGCGTCACTCTCCCCACTGGACCCGCCGATCCACGGTTCGAGGCCGCCGAAGTGCGCATCTCGCCCTCGGGGTCGCACTCCTCACCGCCGCCTGCACGGGAGTCCCCGACGCTTCGGAGTCCGCGACCTCCGAGCCCTTCGACATCGTCGAGGCGACGATCCCCGAGATGCAGCAGGCCATGGAGGAGGGTCGCATCACCTCGCGCCAGCTCGTCGAAGCGCATCTGGTACGCATCGCGACGTACGAGGAGCGGGTGAATGCGGTCATGAACGTGAACGCCAACGCGCTGGCCGAGGCCGATCGACTCGACCGGGAGCGCGCCGCGGGGCAGCTCCGCGGACCGCTGCACGGCATCCCGATCGCCTTGAAGGACAACGTCCACACGACCGACATGCCCACGACGGGTGGGGCCCTCGCCTTCGACGGCTTCGTGCCGCCCTACGAGTCGACGCTCTCGACCAACCTGCGCGAGGCCGGGGCGGTCATCCTCGCCAAGACGGTCATGACCGAGCTGGCGAACTACACCGCCGCGGGCATGCCCGGGAACTACAGCGCCGTGGGCGGCTACGGGCTCAATCCCTACGATCCGCGGCGTGATCCGCGCGAGGGACGCGACGACGGACGCCCGGTCATGGGGGTCGGTGGCTCGAGCTCGGGGATCGGGACCGCGATGAGCTTCTGGGCCGGCAACGTGGGCACCGAGACGTCCGGTTCGATCCTGTCGCCGTCCAATGCGAACATGCTCGTGGGCATCAAGCCGACGGTGGGCCGGGTGAGCCGGTGGGGCGTGATCCCGATCACGGCCGATCAGGACATCGCGGGGCCCATGGCGCGGACGGTCACGGACGCGGCGATCATGTTCGGTGCCATGGAGGGCGCGGAGCCGGATCCGAACGACGACTCCACGACCCGCTGCGAGCGGCCCGCGAACGGCGACTACACGGCCTTCCTCCAGGCCGACGCGTTGCAGGGCGCCCGCATCGGGATTCCGCGCGCGATGTACTACGACTCGGTGCAGGTTCCGGGGACGGACAACTTCCGAGGGGGTCTCGGCGACGAGGCGCGTGCGGTCATGGACGAGGCGATCCAGATCCTCCAGGCGCAGGGCGCCACCATCGTCGATCCCGCGGACATCCCCAGCGTGGTCGATCCGGATCCGGAGACGAGCCTGCTCACGAATGGGGGCAGCAGCGTGCTGAGCTACGGGATGAAGCGGGACTTCAACGCCTGGCTCGCGACCCTCGGCGATGACGCTCCGGTGAGTACCCTCACCGAACTTCGAGAGTGGAATGAGGCCCACCGGAATCGCGGCAGCCTGAAGTACGACCAGGCACGGCTCGACGGATCCGACGCCATCGACCTGGAGGCGGCGCGCGCCGAATACGAAGAAGACCGCGCCCGCGATCTGCTGCTCAACGGCGAGCGGGGGATCGACGCGGCCATGGTCGAGCACGAGCTGGACGCGCTGCTGTTCCCACGCTCCGCGGGAGCCGGAATCGCGGCGCGGCCGGGGTACCCGACCGTGATCGTGCCGTTCGCTCGGGTGGGCGTCAGTGAGGAGGCCGCGGCCAGCTTCCCGGAGGGCTTCGAGCCCCGGCCGGCGCCCTACGGCGTGAGCTTCACCGGTGGTGCGTGCAGCGAGCCGGCACTGATCGGACTGGCCTTCGCCTTCGAGCAGGCGACGATGCGACGGGTGGCACCGGAGGGCTTCCGCTAGGCGCGTCGGCGCCCGCCCAGCCCCGCGCCCGCCCGGCTCAGCCCCCCGCCGGCTCCCGCAACCGGAAGTCGGTGTGGCAGCTGCGGCAGCTCGAGCCGACCTGGCCGCGTGCCTCCTCGACGGCCGCCATGTCGCCCGCCTGTGCCGCGGCGTCGAGGGCGGCCGCACCGTCCTGGAGTACCTGCAGCTTCTCCAGGAAGGCGTCCCATTTCTCCCAGATGGAGTCGGCGGAACGCGATCCGGCGCCGCCCGATCCCTCGGGGAAGGCGTCCCCCGCCATGGTCGCGATTCCGTGTACGGCCGATGCGTGGTACTGCACGTGCCCGCTGAAGGCGACGTCACCCGCCACGAGCGCGCCCAGGGCGCGCATGTGGTTCTGCAGGCTGACCATCAGGGCCGCGCGGTACTCGGTCTCGGGGGTGGGCTCGACGTCCTGGGC
>JAHHMJ010000451.1 GCA_018678395.1 Gemmatimonadota bacterium
GAACTGGTCCGTGCCGAGCAGGAGTCGGGGAAGACGTTCCAGGTGGGCTCGCAGGGGATGAGCTCGCTGGGCAACGAGAAGGCCAGGGAGCTCTTCGAGGCGGGGGCGATCGGCGAGCTGAACTACGCCGAGGGCTTCTGGGCGCGGAACGACCCGATCGGCGCGTGGCAGTACCCGATCCCGGAGGACGCGTCGCTCGAGACGGTCGACTGGGACATGTTCCTCGGGAGCGCGCCCCGCCGGGAGTACGATCCGCTCCGGATCTTCCGGTGGCGCAACTACCGCGACTACGGGACGGGGGTGTCGGGCGATCTCTTCGTGCACCTCTTCTCGAGCCTGCATTTCGTGACGTCGTCGATCGGGCCCGAGACGATCATGGCCCAGGGAGGGTTGCGGTACTGGAAAGACGGGCGCGAAGTGCCCGACGTACTCCTGGGCATGTTCGACTATCCCGCGACCGAGGCGCATCCCCCCTTCAACCTGTCCCTGCGGGTGAATTTCGTCGACGGGACCTCGGGCACCACCTTCCTGCGCCTCGTCGGCAACGAGGGGGCCATGGACGTGACCTGGACCGAGGTCGTGCTGCGCCGCAACAGGTCGGTGGGAGCCATGGACGCGTTCCTGCAGGAAAAGACGGCGGACGGCGCCGATGCGGCCCCCGCCCGCAAGGAGATGCTCCCACCGGCCGAGAGCGTGTACATGGCCGAGGACGGCTACCTCGGGGCGCATCACGATCACTTCGCCCACTTCTTCGAGGGCGTGCGCAACGGCACACCGGTGGCCGAGGACGCGACCTTCGGACTCCGGGCCGCAGCCCCCGCACTGGCCTGCAACGACAGCTACTTCGACCGGCGGATCGTCTCGTGGGATCCCGACGCGATGGAGGTAGGATGATGACACGCGCTTCCCGGTGTCCCCGGAACCGAGGCGGGATCGACACGGCCCTCGCCCTCACCGCCTCGGCGCTCCTCGTCGCCTGTGGTGGTGAGGACGCCCCCGGTGCGGACTCGACGGCCGACGCGATGAATGATGCCCCGGCGGCTTCGACGAGCCCCGACGCGGCCCCCGCCCACAACGCCCTCACGGACCCCGAGATCGCCGACGGCTGGATGCTGCTCTTCGATGGCGAGACCACCGAGGGATGGCGGCGCTACGGAGCCGAAGACTTCCCCGAGGGGGGGTGGCAGGTGATCGACGGCGAACTGGTCGGCCAATCGTCGGACGGTGACATGGACGGTGGAGACATCGTCACCCGCGCCGAGTTCACGGACTTCGAAATCGTCTTCGACTTCAAGGTCGGGCCCGAGGGCAACAGCGGCGTCTTCTACCGGGTGCGCGAGACCGAAGGCAAAGGGCTGTGGCAGGTCGCACCGGAATACCAGGTCCTCGACGATCCGGCCTACATCGCCATGGGGACGATGGACATGAACACCCACCTCACCGGCGACAACTACGACCTGCACGCGACCGCGTCCAAGACCATGAACCCCACGGGGGAGTGGAATACCGGACGCATCGTGGTCGAGGGCAACCGGGTCGAGCACTGGCTCAACGGCGAGATGACCGTCGCATACGAGCTGTACAGCGACGACTGGGAGGCGCGGGTCGCGGCCAGCAAGTTCGGTGTCGAGGAGGCCTACGCCCGGGCGCCCTCGGGAGCGATCGGACTCCAGGACCACGGCACGCCGGTCTGGTACCGCAACATCAAGATCCGGCCGCTGGGCGATGGATGACCGCCACGAGGCGCTGCATCCACCCCCGGCGTCTCGGGGAGGCCGCATCGCCGGCGTGGCCTTCGTGGGCGTCCTGCTCGCCGGGGCGGCGTTGTGGGCCGCGATGGGGGACCGGCAGGAGGAGCCCGTATCCCGTCCGGTGGCGGGCGGTGGTGAGCCGATCGTCCTCTTCAACGGCCGCGATCTGACGGGCTGGACCGTCCACGGGACCGAGCGGTGGTACGTCGAGAACGGTGAGCTGGTCAGCGAGAGCGGGCCCGACGCCGAGTACGGCTACCTCCGCACCGACGAGACCTTCACCGACTTCGACCTGACGGCCGAGTTCATGCAGGAGGCGGACGGCAACTCGGGCCTCTTCTTCCGCTCGACGATCGACGGCACGCGGATCACGGGGTGGCAGGCCGAGGTGGCCCCCCCGGGCTTGCACACCGGCGGGATCTACGAGTCGTACGGCCGCGGTTGGCTGGCTCGCCCCGATCCGACCAACGAGCCCCTCTCGATGGGGCAGTGGAATCAGCTGCGCCTGCGTGTGGACGGCGACCGCGTCTCGACCTGGCTGAACGACGTGCCGCGCGTGGAGCTGCGCGACGCCGGGATCGGCGCGGCGACGGGCCACATCGCCCTACAGATCCACGACGGCGGCGGTATCAGGGTCCGCTGGCGCAACCTCGTCCTGACCCCACTCACATCCGGCCGATGATGCCGTTGAGAGTGGAGCTCGGCCGCATCGCGGCCTCGGCGCGAGCCGGGTCCGGCCGGAAGTAGCCGCCCAGGTCGACCGGGTCGCCCTGCGCCGCATTCAACTCGGTGACGATCGTGTCCTCGGCCTCGCGCAGGGCCGCCGCGACGGGGGCGAAGCGCTCGGCCAGACCGGGATCCGCGGTCTGGCTCGCGAGGGCCTCTGCCCAGTAGAGCGTCAGGTAGAAGGTGCTGCCCCGGTTGTCGAGTTCGTGGACCTTCCGCGACGGGGACCGAGAGTTCTCGAGGTAGGCGGCGGTCGCGTCGTCGAGAGCGTCACCGAGCACTCGGGCCCCCGGGTTGTCGAACGACTCGCCGAGATGCTGCAGTGAGGCCGCCAGCGCCATGTACTCGCCCAGCGAGTCCCAGCGCAGGTGCCCCTCCTTCTCGAACTGCTGAACGTGCTTCGGCGCCGAGCCGCCGGCGCCGGTCTCGAAGAGGCCGCCCCCGTTCAGGAGCGGCACGATCGAGAGCATGCGGGCGCTCGTGCCGATCTCGAGAATCGGGAAGAGGTCCGTGAGATAGTCCCGCAGCACGTTGCCGGTGACCGAGATGGTGTCCTCGCCCCGACGCATCCGCTCCAGCGAGTACGCCATCGCCTCGACGGGGGCCAGGATCTCGATCGTGAGTCCCTCGGTGTCGTACCGCTCCAGTTCCGGCTCCACCTTGCGGATCAGCTCGGCGTCGTGGGCACGGGTGCGATCGAGCCAGAAGACCGCGGGTGCCCCGGTCGCCCGAGCCCGCGTGAGGGCGAGCTTCACCCAGTCGCGGACCGCGATGTCCTTGGTCTGGCAGGCGCGCCAGATGTCCCCCGTCTCGACCTCCTGCTCCAGCAGCACCCCGCCGTTCGCATCGACGACCCGCACCCGCCCCGGTGCGGCCATCTCGAAGGTCTTGTCGTGCGAGCCGTACTCCTCGGCCTTCTGGGCCATCAGACCGACGTTCGGCACGGTCCCGATGACCGAGGCGTCGAGCGGGCCGTGCGCCTGACAGTCGCGGACGACCGCATCGTAGATGCCGGCGTAGCTCGAATCGGGGATCACCGCCTTGGTGTCCTGCAGCTCGCCGTCGGCATTCCACATCCGCCCCCCGTCCCGCACCAGGGGCGGCATGGAGGCATCGATGATGATGTCGCTGGGGACATGCAGATTGGTGATCCCCTTGTCGGAATCGACCATGGCGAGGCCCGGTCCCCGGGCGAACGTGGCGCGGATGTCGGCCTCGATGGCCTCGCGCTGGTCGTCGGGGAGTGCGGCAATGCGAGCCAGGACGTCGCCGAACCCGTTGTTCGCATTCACTCCGAGTTCGTCGAAGAGCTCCCCGTACCGGTCGAAGAGGTCCGCGAAGTACACGCGGACGCAGTGTCCGAAGATGATCGGGTCGGAGACCTTCATCATCGTCGCCTTCATGTGCAGCGAGAACAGGACGCCGCGGTCGCGGGCGTCGTCGATCTCGCGCGCGAGGAACTCGACGAGCGCCGCTCGACTCATGCGGGTCGCGTCGAGCACTTCGCCCTCCTGCAGCGCCAGGTCCTGCTTCAGGACCGTGACCGTACCGTCCTCCGCCACGTGCTCGATGCGGGCCGCCGTCGCATGCGAGAGCGTGACCGACTGCTCGTTGCTGCGGAAATCGCCGGCGCTCATCGTCGCCACGTGCGTCGTCGAATCCTCCGGCCAGGGGCGATTGCGCGGCGGATGCGTCCGCGCGAAGGCCTTCACCGGGCGGGGTGCGCGTCGATCCGAGTTCCCCTGGCGGAGCACCGGATTGACCGCGCTCCCCTTGACCCCATCGTAGCGGGTCCGGATCGCGCGCTGGTCGTCGTCCAACGGCTCGTCGGGGTAATCCGGGAGTGCGAATCCCAGCGCCTGCAGCTCCCGGATGCACGCCTTCAGCTGAGGGATCGACGCGCTGATGTTGGGGAGCTTGATGACGTTGGCTTGCGGGCTCTCGACGGTCTCACTCAACTCGGCCAGATCGTCGGTGACGGCCCCGTCCAGCCGGTCCGCGAACGCCGCCAGCACCCGTCCCGACAGGGAGATGTCCCGGGTTTCGACCGGCACGCCCGTGGCCGCGGCGAACGCACGGATCACCGGGAGGAACGCGTGAGTGGCGAGGTACGGGGCTTCGTCGGTCCAGGTGTAGAGAATCGGCGGCGACTTGGGCATGGCGGCTCGGCGGTGAGGGGATCGGGCGGGCTTCATATAGCCGATCCGAAGGCGCACCGCGAGGGCTCCCGCCGACCGCCGTTGATCGCATGCGCCCTCTCGGCCTATCGTCCGCGACGTCCCCACGGCCCTCGACGCCCTCGACACCCTCGACACCCCGCGCCATGCCCCGCACCCTGACGGCGATTCTGCTCGCACTCGCCACCCTCTCCTGCGCACCGGTTCCGGACGAAGGTACTCCGAAGGTGCTCGTCATCGGCATCGATGGAGTCCGCCCGGACGTCCTCGCCGAGGTCCCGACGCCCGCTCTCGACGGCCTCATCGCCGAGGGCAGCTACACCGACGCCGCCCGGACCGGATTCCCTTCGGTCAGCGGCCCGGGCTGGTCCTCGTTCCTGAATGGGGTGTGGCCCGACAAGCACGGTGTGACCGACAACGAGTTCGGAGGCGAACGCTACGCGACCTACCCGGACTTCCTGACCCGCATCGAGCGCGCTCGCCCCGAGTGGGAGACGTTCGCCGTGGTCGACTGGACGCCCCTGGCCCGCTCGGAGACCGGGGCTCCGCCCCTGTCCGACGCGATCGACCGCACGATCGTACTGGACGGGTACGAACTCGGGTGGCTCGAAGCCGACGAGGCGTCGGTCGACTCGGCGGTGGCCGCCCTGTCGACCACCGATCCCGCCGCGCTGTTCGTGTATCTCGGCAACCCGGACGAGACCAGCCACCAGGCGGGGTCGATCGGGCCCGAGTACAGAGCCGCGATCGCGGCCGCGGACGCACACGTCGGGCGCCTGCTGGACGCGGTGCGGGGTCGGGCGACCTACGCCGCCGAAGATTGGCTGGTGCTGGTCAGCACGGATCACGGGCGACGGGCGGACGGCGGCCACGGCGGCGACACGGCCGAGGAGCGCACCATCTTCTACCTCGCTTCGGGACCATCGGCGTCGAGAGAGCCCCTCCCCGCCGGGGTCGGCGTCGTCTCGGTCGCGCCCACGGCACTGGCCCACCTCGGCATCGAGATCGACCCGGAGTGGCAGCTCGACGGCTGTCCGACCGGCCTCGCCGAAAGCCCTGCGCCAGCCTGCGTTCCGGGGCCGAGCCGGTAGCCGGTCGGCCCCATCGGGCGACTTCGCTCGCCTCTTCGGTCCCTCAGCCTGCCTCTTCGACCGACTCCCGAGCGCCGGCGTCGATGGTCTCGGTGATCGAGCCCACCATCCGGTCGTTCTGCGGGGCCACCGTCGACCCCTCTCCCGAGTCCTCGTCCGTGCGGGCGCGGTAGAGCATGTCGTGCTCGATCAGGTAGTAGAACTGATCCCGGAACTCGTCCAGCGAGATCCCGGCCGTGGACGCGAACTTGGCCAGTTCGTGCGGGTCGGCGAAGTCGTCGCGGGTCAGACGAAGCATGTAGCTGCGTGCGATCTCGAAATACTCCGCCGACACGTCGACCATGCGCACCTTGGTGCGATTGGTGACCGGGTCGAAAATCTCGGCGAACCGAAGCGGCACGAAGTGGCCGTTCTGGATCGAGACCATGGCCCCGTTGCCCCCGCCGAGGAGGTACTTCGCGGCCAGGTAGCCGAGGTCGCGCGTGTACTCCATATCGAACGGGATCGGGTCCGCGCAACGCAGTTCGTAGCCGATGTTCTTGGCGACGATAGTCGGCCTGAGGCCGAAGGCGTCAAGCCTTTGCTGCACAGCGATCTTCACGATCTCACCGAAGGTGACCTCGGCGAGCCGGATGTTGCCGTGTGCATCGCGCTCGACCTGCTCGAGAACCTCCAGGTCGGCAGGATCCATGTGCTCGAGAAGACCCTCGGCGAGGATGGCGACGCCGTCTGTGCGGCCCTCGCTGGCCCGCTTTATGATCGCACCCGCGAGGATGTCGACCACGTGCTTCAGGCGGATCACGTCTTCCGGGAATTCCTCGGGGATGAGCGTGAGCGTGGCGCCCGCCGACTTCCCGATCCCCAGGGCGAGGTGACCCGCCTTGCGCCCCATCGACACGATGAAGTACCACCGCGAGGTGGTCATCGCGTCCACCATCAGGTTCTCGACCATCTGTACGCCGAGGTGGCGCGCGGTGTTGTAGCCGAAGGTCGGGATGCCGTGGGGTAGCGCCAGGTCGTTGTCGATCGTCTTCGGTACGTGCGCGACCCGGATGCGCCCGTCCGCCCGCTGCTCGACCCGCATGGCGCTGTAGGCGGTGTCGTCGCCGCCGATCGTGATCAACTTGTCGACGTTCAGCCGGAGCAGCGACGTCACCGTGTTCTCGAGGTGTTCGTCCTGCCGCGTCGGGTTGTCCCGCGCGATACCAATGTACGAGCCCCCGCGGAAGTGGATCCGGCTGATGTTGTCGATCGTGAGCGATTCGACCTTCGAGACGTCCCCGCGCATGATCCACTTGAAGCCGTCCCGGACGCCGACCACCTCGACACCATCGTTGGCGGCGCGGATGGTCGCGGCCGCGATGACGCTGTTGATGCCCGGAGCCGGACCGCCCGCGACGAGGATCGCGAGCTTCTTGGGTGCCTTGCTCACGCGATGTCCACCCCGTCATCCAGGTACACGTTCTGGATAGCGTTCAGGATCTCGATGCCCTCGGTCATCGGACGCTGGAAAGCCTTCCGTCCCGAGATCAGGCCCTGACCACCGGCGCGCTTGTTGATCACCGCGGTCTTCACCGCCTGCGCCATGTCGTTCGCGCCCGACGCACCACCCGAGTTGATCAGCCCGCACCGGCCCATGTAGCAGTTCGCCACCTGGTACCGGGTCCAGTCGATCGGGTGCGCAGTCGTCAGGTCGGAGTACATGCGCTCATCGAACTTGCCGTAGCTGCCCTCGATGTTGAGCGCCCGGTACCCGCCATCCGACGTCGGCTGCTTCTGCTTGATGATGTCCGCCTCGATCGTCACACCGAGGTGGTTGGCCTGACCGGTCAGATCCGCGGACGCCTCGTGGTTGACCCCGTCCACCTTGAAGGCCGAGTTCCGGACGTAGCACCAGAGGATCGTGGCCATGCCGAGTTCGTGCGCCAGCGCGAAGGCCTCGGAGACCTCCTGGATCTGCCGGGTCGAGTCCTCGGACCCGAAGTAGATCGTGGCGCCCACGCCCACACAGCCCATCTCCCATGCGTGCTGCACCTGGGCGAACGGAATCTGATCGTGGGTGTTCGGATAGGTCAGGAGCTCGTTGTGATTGAACTTCAGGATGAACGGGATCTTGTGCGCGAACTTCCGCGCCACCGAGCCGAGCACCCCGTACGTCGAGGCCACCGCGTTGCATCCGCCCTCGATCGCGAGCCGGACGATGTTCTCCGGGTCGAAGTAGATCGGATTGGGAGCGAACGACGCGCCGGCCGAGTGCTCGATGCCCTGGTCGACCGGGAGAATCGAGACGTACCCGGTTCCCCCGAGACGCCCGTGGTCGTAGAGCTGCTGCATCGACCGCAGGACCCGGGGCGACCGGTCCGAGTGCGCCCAGATGCGGTCCACGAAGTCCGGCCCCGGAAGGTGCAGCTGCTCCTTCGGGATCGCGGTCGAACGATGATTGAGTAGGGAATCGGCTTCGGCGCCGAGAAGCTCGGCGATCGTCGAGGTACTCACGATGCGTCCTCGGGGAGGTCGGAATAGTAGGAGCCCTGCCCACAGCGGAGGGCCGGTAGGAGATAGTCGATCCGTCGCCGGCGGTCAACGCATTCGAGGCCGGATCCACACCCCTCGGAAATCCACGGGATGGCTCTCGCTCTGGAGTGCGATCCACCCCTCGCGGAGCGGCGCTCCGTCGACCTTCGCCTCCGGCAGGAACCCGGCGACGACGCCGCCGCCCACCACCGGCCGGCCGTAGACCAGCACCGTGTCGCCATCGACCCGATGCGCGATTACCGAATCGGCGCGAACACTCAACTCGACCGTGACCCATTCGTCACCGTGGATCGTCGGCGCGGCCGCCGTGTGGCAGTGCGCTTCCGAGCGCACGCCCGCGATGTCCACGTGGGTGCCCGGGGTGCAGAGGTTCGCCGTGGGTCGGTCCTCGGTTCCGTCTCCGCCCAGGAACTGCGCCTCGAGCGAGATCGGAAAGTCCTGATCGACCCCCATCGTGGCCGGGTCCTGCGCGTGGAACATGACCCCGCTGTTGCGGACGGCCCACCCGGGCCCATCCGGCACCTGCTCACCCACGAAGCGGTACTCGACCCGCAGATCGTAGTCGGAGAACGGGGTCTCGAAGAAGAGGTGGCCGAAGCGTTCGTCGAAGCGCTCGTACGCGTCGTAGCGAACCTGAATCGATCCGTGCGCGACGCGGAAGGTACCGTACGGATCCTCACCGAGCGGGTGGCCGCGGATCTTCGGCGTCCAGCCGGTCAGGTCCCGACCGTTGAAGAGGGGCCGCCAGTCACCGGATGCGGCCGGCTCGGCCGCGCCGGTCCCGGCGCCGTTCGGGGCACCCGGCCCGCAGGCCGCGATCGCGACGACGATCAGCGCCGAGAGCCGCGAGCGGTGAATCCGCGAAATGGACATCAAATCGAGTTGACCGGTCATGCTGCACCCCGTTCGCGCACGTATCGGACCACACTCCGCCCTTCGTCGCAGACTTCGCCCGCGCACGAGAAGCCCGCCTTGCACAGGACGCCGATCGACGGTTCGAGGTACGGCAGCGTGTGCGCGACCACCCGGGCCACGGATGCGTCCTCGAAGGCGTGATCGACGAGCCCCAGCACCGCTTCCGTCGCGAGCCCCCGCCTCTGGAACGCCGGCAGGACCGAATACCCGATCTCGACCGACCCGTCGTCGACGGCCGGCTCCTTGTATCCGGCGATGCCGACGACCACGGGACTCGCTGGATGGGACGCGCGGAGGACGAGGTAATGCATGCCCCAATCGGTGAAGCGCACGTCGTCGACGACCTGATCCAGCGACCAGTCCAGCGCCTCGGAGTCGTACAGGGCGGGCGGCCATCCGTGGCCGACGTCGACGCCGAGGGCGGTCGCCAGTCGCTCCGGTCCTTCGACCTCTGCGCGCAACAGCCGCGCCGTGGCCGGGACAAGGTCCATGCGGGCGGTGCGAATCGTGGAACTCAATTCGTGCGGGGATCGAAGGGAATCTCGGCAGCGTGACGGAAGTCGGGGCCCTTTCGCTGGAGCACCCGGTGCCACAGGCGGTCCGGGTCCTCCGTGAAGACGTCCTCGGCGAGGGCCGCTTCAACGAGCCAGGAGTCCTCGGCGAGCTCCTGTTCGAGCTGACCCGGCCCCCACCCCGCGTACCCCGCGAACACCCGGGCCCGCTCGAGCGCATCGGCCACGGCGGCTTCGACTTCGCCGATGAGGAAGCCCACGGCGCCGAAGACGGGCAGATCGGCCCGCGCGGGATCCGAGAAATGCCCCAGCAGGACGGGGCTGGTCGGCTGGACCGGCCCACCCTGATACAGCCGCTCGCCAGGGTCGACCAGGCTTGCGAGCGGCGGGATCGCGTCCGCGACGGTGACATCGAGGGGGCGGTTGAGCACGACGCCCAGCGCACCCTCGGCGTTGTGCTCGCCGATCAGCACGACCGTGTGGCGGAAGTTCGGGTCGAACAGTCCGCCGCTGGATATCAGCAACTGGCCCCGCAAGCTCTTCACGGCCTGGGCTCCGTCGAGCGCATCGTGAGAGGGGAACGTAGCGCTTGAGGATGTGGCGGCAAGCGGGGCCCGGGGCCCGGCGATGCGACGGAAATTCCCCACGCCCGATCGCGGGACACTTCCCACCCTCCGTGCGTTTCCCGGCCACGCCGGGGCCCCCATCTTTGAACAACGGCATGAAGGCCGACCTCACAT
>JAHHMJ010000703.1 GCA_018678395.1 Gemmatimonadota bacterium
CGCGTCCTGACAGGCGGTGGCGCCGACGACCGCGACGAGCGCAGTGAAGGCGATGCGTCGGGTACGGGCTTGAAGGAGGGTGGTCATGATCGTTCTCCGGTCTCGATGAAACAGTGGGTTCGATGAACGCGCGTTCGAGAGCTAGACGACTGGTTGCCGCGAAAGGTCACTGGGGGTTTCTTCCGAGCCATGTCACCGCTCCCTCGCCACACCGCTCTGCGATACCTCGAACCCCTGCGGGAAGGGGGCTCGCTGCCCGCTATCGTCGAGGCCGACGGCGGGCTCTTCGTGGTCAAGTTCCGCGGAGCCGGGCAGGGGGCGCTCGCGCTGGTCGCCGAGATCGTCGTGGGAGAGTTGGCCCGGTCGCTCGGCCTTCCGGTGCCGGAGTTGGCGCTCGTCCACGTGGACGCGGCCTTCGGGCGTACGGAGCCCGATCCGGAGATTCAGGACCTGCTGCGAGCGAGCCACGGCATCAACGTCGGACTCGAGTATCTGGAGGGGGCCTTCAATTTCGACCCGAGGGCGGCCGGAGATCTCGTCTCGCCCGAGCTGGCCGCCGAGGTGGTCTGGCTCGACTGCTGGGTCACCAACCCTGACCGTTCGGCCCGGAATCCGAATCTGCTGGTCCATCGGCGCCGGCCGTGGCTCATCGATCATGGAGCGGCCCTCTATCACCAGCACGACTGGTCGAGAGTGAGCGCCGACCGCGTGCGCGCTCCCTTCGCCCGTATCTCGGACCACGTGCTCCTCGCCACGGCGGCCGACGTGGATGGGGCCGACCGCCGCCTGGCCGAGCGTCTGCCGGCGGGCGCGATCGACCGGGCGGTCGAGGCCGTGCCCGAGGACCTGATCTCGCCCGAGGATCGCGAGCGTCACCGGGAGTGGCTGCACGGACGCTTCACCGCCCGGGCCGACTGGGTCGCGGCCGCGGCCGAGGCGCAATCGGTGGCCCGGGCCCGCCCTCGCGACCGTCGCCCCTACCGCCGATGACGACCGAACGCATCGCCTACACATTCGCCTACCTGCGCGTGGTGCCGCGGGTGCACCTCGGCGCGTTCGTCAACGTCGGTGTCGTATTGCAGGCGCGGACCGCCGGCTTCGTGGGCCTGCGCGTGCTGACCGATGCGGCGGAGCTCGAACGCAGGGTGCCGCACGTCGACGTGCCGCTCCTCGTACGGTATCTGGAGAGCCTGCGCGCCATCGCGGACGGGGAACCGACCGCCGGTCCGGTTGCTCTGGGACCGCCGTCCGAGCGCTTTCACTGGCTCACGTCGCCACGCTCCGACGTCCTGCAGTGCTCGCCCGTGCACGCCGGGGTGACCGATCGGGATCCGGCCGAGGTCCTGGATCGTCTGTACGAAGAGGTGGTCGGGCCCTGAGAGAGGGGCGAACCCCTGCCCGGCCGCTCGCGTCAGCCCCGATGCGCCCCGAGTAGCGCCTGCACGCCAGGGTGCCCCGGGCGTCGCTCCAGCGTGATGCCGAAGAACCGCTCCGAAACCCCCTCGGCCGTACCGACCACCTGCACGCCGTAGCGGGTGACGATCTCGTCGCTCACCAGCGACGGGGCTACGAAGAAGCCCAGGCCGTCCTGTCCCAGCAGCTGCAGGAACCCGACGTCTTCCACTTCGGCGGCGACGCGGGGTCGAATCGAGTGGCGGGCGAACCAGGCGTCCAGACCGCGGCGGAGCGGCGTGTTCTCGGTGTGGAGCACGAAGGGCGCACCCTCGAGCGCGGCCGGAAAGTCCCCGTCGAGTCCCTCCACGAGAGACGGCGCGCCGAAGATCAGCGCCTCGGACTCGTGAATCGGTTGGCTGTGGGCGTCGACCGGCTCGGTCGGCCCGAGTGCGGCGTCCACGAGCACGAAGTCGAGCGTGCGGGCCGCGAGGGCGGCGAGCAGCCGCTCGCGCTTGTCCACGCGCAGCACGACGCGGAGGCCCTCGAGCGGAGGGGTCAGCGCCGGGGCCAGGAGTCGGTGGGCACTCAGCAGGGGAACCGAATCGGCGACCCCGATGGCGAACCGGGTCGGTCGACCACCACCGTCGCCGGTCCGGACGGCGTCGACGATCCGCTCACCGACGCGGAAGATCGTCGATGCGTGCTCCTGGACCATCCGGCCCGTATCCGTGAGGACCAGTCGGTTGCCTCGGCGGCGGAAGAGCCGCACGCCGAGCGAGTCCTCGAGAGCCGAGATCTGTGCCGAGATCGTCGGCTGCGTGACTCCGAGGAGATCCGCCGCGCGGGTGATCGTGCCCTCCCGTGCGACGACCCAGAAGTAGCGGAGGTGATGGTAGTTGAGGTCAGCCATCGAAGGGCTCGGGAGGGGGGTGTCCGTCGAGCAGGCGCAGCGTGCCGGTGGACAGGTCTTCGATCGCACCCGCGACACCGGTGCGGCCCTCATCGATCGCCCGTCGCACGACGGGCGACTCCTCGACGAGGTACTTCAGCTGGTGTGCGACGTTGGCAGCCACCGCTTCGTCGAGACTTCTCGCCCCGGGCCCCGGCAGGACGTGTTCGAGCAACGCGGGGAGTGACCCGGGTGCGGCCGCCCCGGACAGGGCGGCGTCGACCGCGCCGCAGCCACTGTGTCCGAGGATGACGATCAGCGGCACGTCGAGAACGTCGACCGCGAATTCGAGGCTGGCGATCTGCTCGGCCGAGGCCACGTTCCCGGCCACGCGCACCGTGAAGGCGTCTCCGATACCCAGATCGAAGAGGATCTCCGGAGGAACGCGGGAGTCGGCGCACCCGAGGAACGCCACCCAGGGGTGCTGCTCGCCGGACAGCGCGGCGAGGTGGGCCGGCGTGCGAAACCGGTCGCGGGGCGAGCCGCTCGCGAAGCGTCGATGGCCCTCGAGCAGGAACCCGAGCGCGGCGCCGGGCGTGCGCGGACGAGGGCGGGTCGGACTCACCGATACGGACCGGCCTGCCCGGACCCGGCGCAGGTGCCTCCGGGGGCTCCAGCGGCGTCGCGGGCAGGGGAGGCCGAGGAGCGGCCGCCGGGTGAAGATCGGGGTGTGCACGACATAAGCTCTATTCCGGGCCTGTATTCGTGAATACCAATGATTCTACGGCATGTTTCGACAAAAGCGAAGACGGGTCGACGCTCGCGAGGAGGGGTCGATCGGACCCCATTCGACGAATTGCCACGTACCCGTTGCCAATTCCGCCCCGAGCAGTCAGACTAACCACGTCCGTCGACGCCCAGAAAACCCATTCTACAGGAGACGTCCATGACGAAGGACGAATTCGCTGAGAAGCTGGCCAAGAAGGCCGACCTCTCGAAGGCCAAGGCCAAGGAGGTCATCGAGGCCATCTTCTCCACGGAGCCCCGCAACGGCATCATCGCGATCGAGATGGATGCTGGTCGGGACTTCACCATCACGGGCTTCGGGACGTTCGGCACCCGGCATCGGAAGAAGCGGGAAGGCCGGAACCCCCGTACCGGCGAGTCCATCACGATTCCCGCGATGAAGGTTCCGACCTTCCGCGCCGGTCGTGGCCTGAAGGAGCGCGTGCGCGACTAGGTACGCCGGTCGACGCCGTGGAGACTCGTCTCAGCGGCGCCGTGCCAGACTGCGGGTCCCGGCCGAAAGGTCGGGGCCCGTTTTCGTTTCACTCACTCGGTGCGGACCCGAAGTCCTCCCGGAGCGAGTCCGGGTCCCAGCCCAGATCCCGCGTGGCGCCGCCGTCGCGGACCTCGGCGAGGAGGATCTTCTCGACCGCTTCGATGCGGCTGCGGGCCTCGCCGAGGTAATCCTCGTCGTGGCGCATCTCCGACAGGTCCCGCATCGCCTCGTCGTCGTGGCGGATCAGGATGCTGGACGATCGCTGCGCCTGATAGGCCCGGAACCCGAGCATCCGCAGCGCGTCCCGCCCCATGCGTGCCGCCGAGTCCAGCGGTGCTCGGTAGACGTGGTCGACGCCGGCCTCGACCAGGTCGTGGGCGTCGGGCCAGTCGAAGGCGCGCGCGAAGATGGTCAGATGCGGGAAGTGCTTCTGGACCGTCCGCACCACCGCGAGCGTCTTCTCGGGGGTATCCAGCGCCAGCACGATCATTCGCGCCTGTGCCGCTCCCGCGACGTGAAGCAGGTCGTGACGGGTGGCGTCGCCGTAGTAGACCTTGAGCCCGAGCTGCCGCAGCATCTCGACCCGGTCGGAATCCACGTCGAGTACGGTGGTCGCCACGTCGTTCGCCTTGAGGAAGCGCCCGACGGTCGAGCCGAACCCACCGAAGCCCGCGATGAGCACCGGCGCCTGTTCGTCGATCGGGTCGGCTTCGCGCTCATCGGCGACCTCGCGGGTGCCGAGGCGCGGCCGTAGCACCCGGTCGTTCAGGAGCAGCAGCAGGGGCGTCAGCGCCATCGACAGGGCCACTGCGGCGACGAGCGGCGCTGTCTGCCCGGAGCTGAGCACGCCCTCCTGCTCGGCGAACGAGAAGAGGACGAATCCGAATTCACCTGCCCCCGGCAGCGCGAAGGCGAAGAGCAGGCCCTGGTCCAGACCCATCCGGAACCCCCGCGCCAGGATGCCGAGGATCAGTCCCTTCACCGCCACGATCCCGACGGTGAGGAGGATGATGCCCGAGGGATCCGCCGCCACCAGCCCGAAGTCCACGGAGGCGCCGACGGCGATGAAGAAGATCGCCAGCAGGAGTCCCTTGAAGGGATCGATGTCGCTCTCGAGTTCGTGGCGGTACTCGCTGTCGGCGAGAACCACACCGGCGAGGAAGGTCCCCAGGGCCGGGCTCAGGCCCACCCTCGTCATGAGGAGGGCGATCCCGATCACCAGAAGCAGCGCGGCCGCCGTGAAGATCTCGCGGAGCCCGGTCCGGCCCAGCGCCCGGAAGGCCGGACGCACCACCAGCCGCCCCAGGGCCACCACCGATGCCACCGCCCCGAGGACGACGAGAACCTGCACGCCCGGCGCCAGCCCCGAGATCCACGTGCTCGAGGCATGTCCCGCCTCCCCGGAGTGGCCGCCCGACACGGCGAGCAGCGGCATCAGCGCGAGCATGGGGATCACCGCGATGTCCTGGAACAGCAGCACCGAGAAGGCGGACTGCCCGGCCGTGGTGCGGACCAGACCCTTCTCCTGCAGGGTCTGGAGCACGATCGCGGTCGACGACAGCGCGAGCGTCATGCCGATGGCCAGGGCGGCCGCGAACGGGACGCCGAGCGCGAGCGCGGCTCCGGTGAACGCCGCAGTCGTCAGACCGACCTGCAGGCCGCCGAGGCCGAGGATGGGCCCCCGCAGGCGCCAGAGCACCGAGGGCTGCAGTTCGAGTCCGATGACGAAGAGCATCATCACGACACCGAACTCGGCGAAGTGCATGACGTCCTCGCCCTCGGCCCCGACCAGGCCCAGACCGAAGGGCCCGATCACCATCCCCGCGAGCAGGTAGCCGAGAACCGACCCGAGACCCAGTCGCCTGGCGACCGGCACGGCGACCACGGCGGCGCCCAGGTAGACGACGGACTGGGCGAGGAACGCGTCGGTGGTCATGGCACCTCCCCGGGCGTGGACCCGGTGCGCTCCGGCACTACGAGCGTCTCGTGGTCGAGTGCGGCGTGTTCGAGCCCTCCGTCCAGCATCCAGTCCAGGAGCCCGAGGTACCGGGGGACGATCTCCTGGATGTCCTCGGGGCCCAGCCGGTGGGTGCCGTAGACGATCCAGGGCGGAGCGAACCGCATCCCGCAGAGAAACGCCGTCTGCTCGATCGGGGCGAGGAACTGACGGATGGTGCGCCGATTGCGACCGACCGTGCAGTAGGCGGCCTCGGTACCGCCCGCCGAGACCACGGGCACCAGCCACTTGCCGTGGAGTGCACTGCCGCCGGAACCGTAGGCCCAGCCGTGCTCGAGCACGAGATCCATCCACTGCTTCAGAAGCGGAGGCACGCTGTACCAGTACAGCGGGTGCTGAAAGACCACGACGTCGTGGTGAGTCAGCAGTTCCTGCTCCCGTTCCACGTCGACGAGGAAGTCGGGGTACTCCTCGTACAGATCGTGCAGGGTCAGGTCGTCCCGCTCCGGAATGCTCGACACGAGCGAGCGATGAATCCTGGACTTCTGGAATGCGGGATGGGCGAAGAGAAGAAGGACGCGGGCCATCGCCGTCGGGGTCGGGGTCGGGAGGGAGGGCGGACCTTTCGGACTCTCACCCCCGGCGACCCGGATCGGTCCCGGCGGAAACGACGAGGGGCGACCCCCCGTTCGGAGGGCCGCCCCTGGAGTGGCCGTCGGGGGCTGCGCCCCGCCTGCTACTCCCTCGCCGCCTGCGGCTCGAGGATGGCGATCAGACGCCGGCCCTCGATGTTGTTGCTGCGCTGCTCCACGCGGGCGAGATCCTCGGTCGCCTCGATCATCTTGTCGAGCGTGGCGATGCCGACCTCGGGCCGCCGCAACTCACGGCCACGGAAACGCAGGACCACGCGCACCAGGTTGCCATCTTCCAGGAACCGACGAGCGCGCTTGAGCTTCACGTCGAAATCGTGGTCGTCGGTGCGGGGTCGGAGCTGAACTTCCTTGATCTCGGTCTGGTGCTGGTTCTTGCGCGCTTCGCGGGCCTTCTTCTGCTGCTCGTATCGGTACTTCCCCCAGTCCATGACCTTGACGACGGGGGGACGGGCGCGGGCGGCGACCTCGACCAGATCCAGGTCGGCTTCACGGGCCCGTTCCCTGGCGGTGTCGAGCGACACCACACCCACCTGTTCACCGTCGGCGCCGATGAGGCGGACCGGGCTGATGCGAATCTGATCGTTCACGCGAGGGTCGGCGGAAATGGTACGGCTCCTTCCATGGGTCTGTGCACCGGCCTCGACCGGTCACGATATCCGGGGCACCGTGCACTCCGGATGGAGGGACACCCCTCCAATTACCAATGTACTACGGGAAACGGTGAAGGGTCCCCACCTCGCCGAGCCCCGGGCGCTTCAGCGACGCAGCCAGGGCCCGAGCACCCGCTGGATCTCTCGGCGGAGCGACTGACGCAGCGACCGGGTGCGGTGGATGGTCCAGCCCGCGGCCGCCCCCTCGGCGGTGACCTCGACTGCGCGCGCCAGCCTCCGGACCCGGGTGGAGCGGCGCAGCTGACCCGCGACCACGGCCTCGTTCAGCAGCTTCCGGATCGCCTTGCGGCGGCGACGCGCCGCACGCCGCACCCGGAGACGAAGCTCCGGGTCCGCCGCGGCGATCTGCCGAAGCGCGAGCCAGTGTCCGACGCTGGCGGGATCTGCCTCGGCCCCGCCCAGGTCGTCCAGAAGCGCCGCCTGCAGACGGTCCAGCGGATCGTCGTCCGGCTCTCCGGGTGGGAACGCATCTGCGGCCCGATCGGCGAGGTCGTCCAGGTAGGCCGTCAGCAGAGCCCGCTTGGACCCGAAGCGCTGTACCAGCGTCGGCGGCGAGAGTCCGGCGCGATCCGCGACCTGCCGGAGGGTCCATCCGGCGGGCCCGGCCGCTCCGATCGTCCCTCGGAGAGCCTCGAAGACCCGGCGGTCGCTCACACTTCGCGGTCGGCTCATGGCGGCATCGTAGGCGGTGAACCCTCGTTTGGGAATGGCCCTTGCCGCGCCTCCACGGGGAAGGGAGCTTGCGGCCATGGTCCAGCTCTCGTGGTCGCGCGCTCCCGTGCGCCGAAGGCGTCCCCGCATTCGGTGCGGACTCCTCGCGGGGGTCGGTGGGGCCATGCTGGCGTGCGGAGGCGCCGACTCGGGGCCCGTGCCCGTGCAGGTCGCCGTGGCCGCCAACTTCGCGGCGACCGCCGACACGCTGGCGAGCCTCTTCGAACGTGAGACGGGCACGCCCGTCTCGCTCGCGGTCGCGTCGACGGGTTCGCTGTACGCGCAGATCGTCAACGGCGCGCCGCACCACGTCTTCCTGTCGGCCGACGAGGATCGGCCGAGGCGGCTCGAAGAGGCTGGACTCGCCGTGCCCGGTACCCGCTTCGTCTACGCGCTGGGCCAGCTGGTGGCCTTCGCACCCGCTCGAGACGACGACTGGACGCTCCCCGCCGCGCTGAGGGAGCCCGGTGTGCGCCTCGCCTGGGCGGACCCGCGCATCGCCCCCTACGGCGCCGCAGCGCGCGCCGCGCTCGACCACTGGCGGATCGTCGCCTCGGACGGTGCGGTGGGCGAGAGCGTGGGTCATGTGCTGCAGTACGTGCGCACCGGAGCGGTCGACGTGGCCTTCGTGTCGCGCGCTCAGGTCATCGATGCGGACGGCGCACACGTGCGCGCGGTGCCGGCCGAGGTGGCGGATCCGATTCGGCAGGCGGCGCTGCTCCTCGAGCCTGGGCGGAATACGCCGGAAGCGGCGGAGTTCCTTCGATTTCTCCAGTCCGCGGGTGCACGATCGGTGATCGAGGCGGCCGGGTACGAGCTCGCCCCGGGGGTCCCCGCGGATCCGTCACCTGCGGTGGGGGTCGGCGGTGGGTGACGCGGCCGCGGTCTGGCTGACGGCGCGGCTGGCGCTGACGACGACCGTGCTGCTCCTCATCGTGGGAACGCCGGTTGCCTGGTGGTTGGCCCGCACGCGCTCCCGACTTCGGCCGGTGGTGGAGGCCGTCACGGCGCTTCCCCTCGTGCTCCCGCCGACCGTGCTCGGCTTCTACCTCCTCGTCCTGCTGGCTCCGGCCGGGTTGTTCGGGGGCGCATGGGCCGCCCTCGGAGGTGATCGTCTGGTCTTCTCGTTCCCGGGGCTCGTACTCGGCTCGATGGTCTACTCGTTGCCGTTCGTGGTGCAGCCGCTCCACAACGCCTTCCTCGCGGTGGGCGACGGACCGCTCGAGGCGGCGGCGACACTGGGCGCTTCGCCGTGGGACCGGTTCCGCACCGTGGTCCTTCCCCTGGCGAGGCCCGGCTTCTTCACGGCCGCGGTGCTCAGCTTCGCCCATACGGTCGGCGAGTTCGGGGTGGTCCTCATGATCGGCGGCAACATCCCCGGAAGGACCCGGGTGCTGTCCACGGCCATCTACAGTCACGTCGAGGCGCTGGACTACGCCGCGGCGCATCGGCTCGCGGGGGGACTGCTGGTCTTCGCCTTCGCGGTCCTCCTGGCCGTATACGCCTTCGGCCGACGCTTCGAGACACCCCGCCTATGACGTCCCGACTCGACGTGGAGGTGGCCACGCGCCGCGGCGACTTCGAACTGGCTGCGGCTCTGTCGGCGAGCGGGGGCACGACGGTGGTCTTCGGACCTTCGGGATCCGGCAAGACGACCCTGCTCCGCGCGTTGGCCGGGCTCGAGCGCGCCGAGGGCCGCATTACCGTGGACGGCGAGGCGTGGCTCGACTCCGCCGCCGGCGTGGACCTGCCTCCGCATCGGCGGGCGGTGGGGTACGTCTTTCAGCACGCCAACCTCCTTCCGCACCTCGACGTGAGCGGCAACCTCCGCTATGGAGCGCGTCGGGCATCCGGCTCGGGTCCCGCCTGGGACGAGGTGATCGATTGGCTCGGACTCGGCCCGCTGGTCGAGCGCCCGGTCGACGGCTTGAGCGGGGGGGAGCGCCAGCGTGTGGCCCTCGGCCGCGCCCTGTTGCGCCGGCCGCGCCTGCTGCTCTTCGACGAGCCGCTGTCGGCGCTGGACGAACCGGCCCGCCGCACGATGGCGCCGCTCCTTGCCCGGGTCTCGTCTCGGTTCGGGATGCCGTTGGTCCTGGTGACCCATTCGCTCGACGAGGCGGTGCAGTTGGGGGATCGCATGGTGTGGCTGGACGAGGGCCGCGTGCGGGCGGCGGGGCCGCTGGCCGACGTGGTCGCGGGGGCGGACTTCCTGCGGTGGCGGGGTGACGACGCCGGGGTCGTCGTGGCGGCGATGGTCGCGGAGCACGTCGACTCCGACTGGCTGACCCGGCTGGCCGGGCCCTGGGGAGACCTCTGGGTCCGGCGACAGGATCGTCCCGTCGGGAGCGAAGTCCGCATGCGCATCCTCGCGCGGGATGTCAGCCTCGCTCTCGAGCACGAAGCCGGATCGACGCTGCTGAACCAGATCTCGATGCGGGTGACCGCCGTGGAGGAGTCGGCGGCGGGCCAGGTGCTGGTTCGCCTGGTCGGCGACGGGGGAGCTCGAACCGGCGAACCCCCACCCGCCCCTCTCGTTGCCCGAATCACGACGCGGTCGGCGCGGCGCCTCGAGCTCGGGCCGGGGCGTCCGATCTGGGCGCGGGTGAAGGCTGTCGCGGTGTCTTCCTAGGGGTATCGGACTTGACGTCTCGGCTTCGGACACGCTGATTAGACCAAGTGGTCTAACCTGCTGGTCGCATCGGATCGTCTCATGGCGCTGCCCCGTTTCCAGAACCTCCACTCGGACCGCCGGGAGCACATCCTGGAGGTCGCTGGGCACGAGTTCGCGGACCACGGCTTCGCGGGGGCCTCGGTCAACCGCATCCTCGACCGCGCCGGGCTGAGCAAGGGCGTCCTCTACTACTACTTCGAAGACAAGGCCGACCTCTTCGAAACGACGCTCGAGGCGGCGGTCCGCCACCTCTTCGAAGAGAGGGGACTCCCCGGCGGCCGCGAGGCGCTCGGGCATTGGGTGGAGACGCTCGATGCCGACGGGTTCTGGGACGCGTTGCGCGAGATGTCCCGACAGTCGTTGGGACTGCTGCGGAGCGACCTCTGGTACGTGCGGCTGGCGCGCGCCTACCCCCGCATCCGGCAGGAGCCGGCGGGGCCGACGCTGACCGGGAACGTCGAGGGTCTCGGGCGCGGGTCGCTCGAGGCGCTCCTCTCGCGGGGACGTGCCCTCGGCGTCGTGCGCTCGGATCTGCCGCTGGACTTCCTCGTCGAGGTCTCGGCCGCGCTCGACCACGCCGGCGATCGGTGGATCGTGGAACGTCTCGATGCGATGGACGACGGTGAACTCGCCGCCTTGATGGATGCCCGGATGGACATGCTCCGGGACATGCTCGATGCGGCTCACGTGGGATGGGAGGAATGATGTCCGACTTCAGGAGAATCGCGCTCGCCCTTCTGGTTGGTGCGGTGTTCGTGCCGGCCCCGCCGGCGGCCGCCCAGGCGGCCCCCGACGTCGACGCCGTCCTGGACCATCTCGACGACCTGTACCGCGCGTCCTCGTCCCACGCGGTCATGACGATGCGGGTCGAGCGCGCCCGGGGGACCCGGGAGCTCACGCTGGAGAGCTGGTCGCGCGGCATGGAC
>JAHHMJ010000420.1 GCA_018678395.1 Gemmatimonadota bacterium
GGGGTGTGGAATCGGGGTGTGGCCAGCTTCGACGGCGAGCTCTGGGTCAACGAACTGCGACTCGGACGGGGTGTGACCGATGCGGGTCTCGCGGGAGTCCTCAACGCGTCTCTGGCGGTGGGCGATCTCGTGGAGGCGCGGGTGGCGTACGCCTCGCGCGGCGCGTTCTTCCGACAGCTGCGAGAGGAGGCCTCGTACCAGACCAACGACGTGTTCCGGCTCAGCACGACGGCCCGC
Organism: Gemmatimonadota bacterium; assembly: GCA_018678395.1. GTDB lineage: Bacteria > Gemmatimonadota > Gemmatimonadetes > Longimicrobiales > Gaopeijiaceae > Gaopeijia. The sequence goes on from JAHHMJ010000420.1 coordinate 238, forward strand.
CTCGAACGGTTCATGCCCGCGGAGTGGGGGGTGGAGGTGCCTGTCGATTTCACCCTCGATCGAGCCCGCTCCGACCCGACCTTCCTTCAGGGCAGCGACGTCCGTGGCGACCGCCTGCCGGGCCTGCGCGAGGTCGGCTCCGACCAGACCCGCATCGGACTCGGCATCCGCAAGACCACGCCGGCCCCGAATCCCGTGCTCGGCGTTCTGATCAACGGGCTGGAAGCGAATCTCGCGTGGTATCGGACCTCGAACTCCTCGGTGGCGTCTCGGGTGGATGCCGAAGGGGTGGATGCGCGTGTGGGCGTAGATCGAAGGCTGGAGCCTCGGGAGTTCGATCCCATTCCCAGCCTCGTGGAGCCGCTGGTGCGGCTGCTCCTTCCTCGGGGACTCGAGGACGAGATTCTCGACGCCCGCGTGCGGTGGTCTCCAGAACGGGTGAGCCTGGGGACCTCCTATTCGCGGCAGGACGCGGCCATCCGGCGATTCGACCGGATTCTCGAGCGGCCGGAGGACTCGTCTCTCGTGGCCACGGCCGCGCCGCGCGAGGTTCTCGAGACCGTCGCGGAGGTCGGTTTCCGTCCACTGCGCCCCCTGACGGCCGACCTGACCTTCTTGTCGACGCGCGACTTGCTGCCGCCGAGCGAGGTCGTGGCCGATCGGCGCGTCCAGGGACTGCTCGCGCGGGAGCGGGCCGACGTGGCCGGCGTGGACGTCGGCTGGGAGACCCGACGGGCTCTCCGCAGTCGCGTCTCGTTCCGGCCTCGGATCGTCGGGTGGCTCCGCAACGAGGTGACGTGGTCGAGCCGCTTCGACGGTGAACGGAATGCGACCTTCGTCGAGATCGTGCCGCAGCCGATCGACTCGCTCTACCGGCTGCAGCGCAACGCGGTTGGCGAGAAGACGACTTCCGCCCTGGTCTCGCTGGAGCCGGAGGTCATCGCACGAGGGCTCACGGCGGGCAGGGCGTCCGAGCGGCGCACCGCGTGGGCGCGAGTCATCGAGAGCTTCAGCCCCATCACCCTCACGGCACAGGACGGCATCTTCTCACGGTTCGATCGCGACGCCGTCGACCCCGGTGTCGACTACCAGCTCGGTTGGACCGGTCGCGGCGGATACCGGGTGCTGGCGGGCGATACGGCGGCCACCCTGGTCGATCGAACCTCGCGCCAGCTGTCGTGGGGCCTCGCGGTCGGTCCCCTCGATGTGGATGCATCGTGGGGCGACGCGGAAACGGCGACGCTCGACGCGCGTGCGGACCGGACGATCCGGACGCGCACGTGGCCGGACGTCCGCCTGCGGTGGGAGGTCGCCGCCGCACCCAGCGGGTCGGATCGGCGTCTCCAGGGACTGACGCTCACGTCGGGGATCAGAGAGGAAGAGCGTGACCTTACGTACGGTGGCACCGGACAGCGTCGTCGCCTGGATGAGCGGGCCGTGCCCTGGGACGTGTCGGCGCGTTGGAGGGGCGGTCTGACCACCGCGTACCGCGGAACCGTGGAGCGCGGCGTCGGCGAGGACCCCACGGGGGACACGGAGCGGGACCGCCTCCAGCATCGCGTGTCGATCGCGTCGTCCTTTCTTCCGCCCTTCGGCCTCGGCCGTCGACCGGACGGCACCGTCGCGCCGGTACGACTGTCGGTCCTGGTCGGCTACGTCTCGGAGCGCGAGTGTCGCGTGCCCCGCAACCGCACCGACTGCGTCCCCTTCCTGGACCAGTTGAATCGGTCGCTCTCGTTCACCATGGACACGCGGGTCTCGGGGTTCGAGGTGGGGGTGCAGGGCAGCTACTTCGATCGGCAGTCGTTCGTGGGACAGCGCCGTGGTTCGACGCAGTTCCAGCTGTCCGTGTTCGGTCAGTTCCTCATCGAGGCTGGCCGCGTCGGGACCCTGCCCGGGGCCTGACCCGAATCGCCTCTGGGGCCGCCCCCCGACTCGATCGACGTTGAGGCATGTCTCCCGGTGAACGATCGATCGTGCGACGTGCTCTCACGGTCGTGCTGGCCGCGGCGGGCGTCCGTCTGGCTTCGGAGGTCCGCCGTCCGGTAGCCGACCCATTGGCACGCATCCCCGACTCGGCCGAGATGCTGGACTCCGCGGCCGGCGAGCTCGCGGTCGAGGACGCGCGTCGCGCGCTCCCCTTGACGGAGGGAGAGCGCCTGGATGCCAACCGCGCCCCCGCGGTCGAACTCGACCGCCTTCCGGGGGTCGGGCCGGCCCTGGCTGCGCGCTGGGTCGCGCACCGCGACTCGCACGGTGGGTTCGCGAATGCGGACGATCTGTCGTCGATCACGGGGGTCGGTCCTGCCACCGTCGAGAGGCTCCGACCCTTGCTTGAGTTTTCCGGGAGCCCGTCGATGCTCCGCCGACGGGTCCGACTCCTTCGCGTGAACCTGAATTCCGCCGACCCGACGACGCTGATCGGGCTGCCGGGAATCGGGCCGGTGCTCGCCGAACGGATCGTCGAGCACCGCCGCAGGACACCCTTCCGGTCGATCGACGACCTGTTGGATGTGCCGGGTGTCGGACCCGCGACGCTGCGTCGTTTGCGCGCTCAAGTGACGGTTCGACGCTCGGCACGAGGACCTTGGCAAAGGGCGAGGAGACGTGCAAACGTTTAGAACGACCAAGACGTTCCGAAAATTCTGTATGACCACTCGAAGGAATCGGCTCGAGGATCCACCTCGGGCCGTCCGTCTCTGATGCGAGCGCTCGAGGAGTCCCGCGTGCGGACCGCCCTACATCCACGGCCATGTCACCGATGACCACGAACGTCGTGCAGGATCGCCTGGGCGATCTCTTCGTCCGCGAGGGGTTGATCTCCGACCCCCAACTGGCGGAAGCACTCCGTGAGGCGCGGAAGGAAGGGACCCGACTCGGCTTCGCGCTCGTGAAGCTCGGCTTCGCGGCGGAGTCGGACCTCACCGCCATGCTCGCAAAGCAGTACCGCGTCCCGGCGGTGGACCTCGAACGGCTCGAGGTCAACCCGAAGGTCCTGCGGTTGGTACCCGACGAGGTCGCGCTGAAGCACCTGGTGATTCCGCTGCGGCGGGTCGGGCGACTGCTCACCGTGGCGATGGTCAATCCGACCGACCTGGGCGCGATCGACGATCTGAAGTTCATCACCCGGCTCGACATCGAGCCGGTAATCGCGGGCGAGTTCACCCTCCGCAAGCACCTCGAGAAATACTACGCCTCCGCCGAAGAGCGGATGTCGGAGATCCTCGAAGACCTCATCGACGAGCAGGATCTCGAATTCGTCGAAGAGGAGGAAGACGACGTCTCCGTCGCCGCGTTGCAGGCCGAGGTCAACAACGCGCCGGTCGTGAAGTTCATCAACGGGCTTCTCACGGACGCGGTCTTCAAGGGCGCATCCGACATTCACATCGAGCCCTACGAGCGCGAGGTCCGTGTCCGGTATCGAATCGACGGCGCGCTGCGGGAGGTCATGAAGCCGCCCTTCAAGATGAAGGCCGCCCTCACCTCCCGGATCAAGATCCTCTCCGACCTCAACATCGCCGAGCGACGCGTCCCCCAGGACGGCCGCATCAAGATGCGCGTCCGTCGCAAGGTCATCGATTTCCGTGTGTCCACGCTGCCCGTGATCTTCGGCGAGAAGATCGTGCTGCGCATCCTGGACAAGGGAAACCTCACCTTCGACCTCGCGAAGTTCGGGTTCGAGCCGAAGGCCGAGAAGGACTTCTTCCACGCCATCGGACAGCCCTACGGAATGGTGCTGGTGACCGGGCCCACGGGCTCCGGTAAGACCACGACGCTCTACTCGGCCCTGTCACGGATCAACACCGAAGGCGTCAACATCATGACGGCCGAGGATCCGGTGGAGTACAACCTCCACGGCATCAACCAGGTGCTCGTCCGCAGCGGGATCGGCATGACGTTCGCCGCCGCTCTCAGGGCGTTCCTGCGGCAGGACCCGAACATCATCATGGTCGGTGAGATCCGGGACATGGAGACCGGCGGTATCGCCATCAAGGCGGCGCTGACGGGGCACCTCGTGCTCTCGACGCTGCACACGAACGACTGCCCGAGCACGATCACACGCTTGATCGACATGGGACTGGAGCCGTTCAACGTGGCCTCCGCCCTCAACCTTCTCACCGCGCAGCGCCTCGTCCGCCGCGTGTGCGAGCACTGCAAGGTCGAGGTGCACTACGAGGAGGAGTACTTCCGCGCGGCGCGCCTGCCGCTGGATTGGGCGCAGAACGTGTCCTTCGTTCGCGGCGAAGGCTGCGACAAGTGCGACGGCAGCGGCTACAAGGGCCGGCAGGGCCTGTACGAGGTCATGGCCATGTCCACCGATCTGCGCAAGGCGATCATGGATGAGAGGGGCACCGACGAGCTGCGGGAGATCGCCCTCGACGAGGGCATGCTCACGCTGCGGATGGATGGACTGAAGAAGGTGGAGCGAGGGATCACGACGCTGGAAGAGGTCATCAAGGAGACCTCGGCCCAAACCTGACGAGGCAGAGCGACGAATGATGAACAACCCCAGCACCGGGGCACCGCCCCGGCAGGCCCCGACGCCGGGCGCCGACCCGGCAGCCCCCGGTGGCCCGGCGGGCGCGCCGGAGCTGAGCCTCCGCCTCCTGCTTCACGAGATGATCCAGAAGCGGGCGTCGGATCTCCACGTCACGGTGGGTGAGCGCCCCAAGATCCGAGTGGATGGGGCGCTGGTGAATAGCCAGCACCCGGCCAAGCTGGCGCCGAAGGACACCCTCGCGCTCGCCTACTCGATTCTCACCGAGAACCAGAAGAAGCGCTTCGAGACCGACGACGAGCTCGACTTCTCGTTCGGGGTGCAGAACCTCTCGCGCTTCCGGGGCAACGTCTACAAGCAGCGCGGCTGCGTCGCGATGGCGATCCGCCAGATTCCCTACGAGATCCACTCCGTGGACAAGTTGGGCCTCCCGGCGATCGTCAGCCGGCTGGCGGAGAAACCGCGTGGCCTCGTGCTCGTAACCGGCCCCACGGGGTCGGGCAAGTCGACGACGCTGGCGGCGATGCTGGACAAGATCAACCGTGAGCGCCAGGCGCACATCATCACGATCGAGGACCCGATCGAGTTCATCCACCGGCACCAGAGTTCGGTGGTGAATCAGCGTGAGGTCGGCGCCGACACGAACTCGTTCTCGGCGGCTCTCAAGTACGCGCTCCGGCAGGATCCCGACGTGATTCTGATCGGTGAGATGCGGGATCTCGAGACGATCGCCGCCGCGCTCACGATCGCCGAGACCGGACACCTCGTCCTCGCGACGCTGCACACCAACTCGGCGGCCGAATCGGTGAACCGGATCATCGACGCCTTCCCGTCGCACCAGCAGGCTCAGGTGCGCGCCCAGCTGGCCTTCGTGCTGGAGGGGGTCGTGACCCAGACGCTCCTGCCGCGTGCTCGCGGGAAGGGGCGCGTCGCCGCCGCCGAGATCATGATCTGCACGCAGGCGATCCGGGCCGTGATCCGGGACGAGAAGATCCACCAGATCTACTCACTGATGCAGGCCGGGAAGAAGCACGGCATGCAGACCATGAACGACGCCCTCCAGCTGCTCTACATGAAGGGCGACGTCACGCTGGAAGAAGCCCTCAAGCGCTCGCCCGATCCGCAGGAACTGCTGCGGGCGGTCGGCGAACCCGATCCGCAGGGCTAGCCGCCCCGCTCCGGAGGTAACGAAGAATGCCGGTCTTCGCCTACAGTGCGCGCCCTGCCCAGGGCAGCGGCGCGATCCAGCAGGGTGAGGTGGACCTCTCCACGAAGGACGAGGTCCTGGCCTACCTGCACAAGCAGAAGCTGATCCCGGTGTCGGTTCGGGAGAAGCCGAAAGACATCACCCTCAAGTTCGGGACCGGCGTCAAGACGCGTGACATCGTCATCTTCACGCGTCAGTTCGCGACGATGATCAACTCCGGCCTGCCCCTGGTTCAGGCGCTGGACATCCTCGCCGAGCAGACCGAGAACGACTCGTTGCGCAAGGTGATCCAGGACGTTCTCTACGACGTCGAGTCGGGCCACACCCTCGCCGACGCCATGGGCAAGCACCCCAAGGTGTTCACGGAGCTGTTCGTGAACATGGTCGCGGCGGGTGAGGCGGGTGGTATCCTCGACACGATCCTCCTGCGGCTCGCCACGTTCCTCGAGAAGAACGACGCGCTCATCAGGAAGATCAAGGGCGCGATGATCTACCCGGCGGTGATCTTCTTCGTCGCGACCTCGGCCGTGGCGATCCTGCTGATCTTCGTGATCCCGACCTTCCAGCAGATGTTTGCGGCCGCTGGTGTCGCGCTTCCGCTCCCCACGCGTCTGGTGATCGGCGCTTCGACGCTCCTCCAGGGATATTGGTGGGCGATCCTCGCCGGCCTGACCGGTACGTTCGTCGCGATTCGTCAGACCTACCAGACCGACGCAGGGCAACTCGGAATCGATCGATTGCTCCTCAACGTCCCGATCCTCGGAGATCTGCTGCGCAAGGCCGCCGTGGCACGCTTCACCCGGACGCTCGGTACCCTCGTCAGCTCGGGTGTGAGCATCCTCGAGGGACTGGAGATCACGGCGAAGACGGCGGGGAACCGTGTCATCCACGACGCGGTCATGAGCTCCCGTACCAGCATCGCCGGTGGTGAGACCATCGCCGGCCCGCTCAAGGCATCCGGGGTGTTCCCGCCGATGGTGGTGCAGATGATCAACGTGGGTGAGCAGACCGGGGGACTCGACGAGATGCTGACCAAGATCGCGGACTTCTACGACGAAGAGGTCGACGCGGCGGTGGAAGCTCTGCTCTCGGCCATGGAGCCCATCATGATCGTGGTCCTCGGGGTCGTGGTCGGTGGTATGATCGTCGCGATGTACCTGCCCATCTTCGACATGATCAACGCGGTCGGCTGATCGGGTCGACGCGCCCGCCGTAACGGCCGCGCGACTGGAGACGACCAGGGCGGCGGCGCGGTACCCGATGGGTGCCGCGCCGTCCGGCATTCGGGCTGGGATGGAATCAACGCGATCCTCCTCGGGTACAGGACGCCTTGCGTTCCTCCCGTCCGCGAGCCATGCGCTTCACCGATCCACACCACTGGACCCCCCGCCTCGTGCGCGTCGTCGAAATGGCGCGGTCGGGGAGCGAGGTCGAGGCGCTCCGCCTCGTGGTCGACGGGCTTCGTCCGAGTCGGGACGAGGCGCCCGGTGCCCGTGTCGAGGCGCTCGCGGTCGTGCTCGGTCAGGAGCACGACACCGCGACGGCCGCCCGGGAGACTCTCACCCGGCTCGTTCACGACCTTCCGGACCGCAGCCGCGTCTTCGCGGCCCTGTCCCAGTCGGGGATTCCCGATGCGGAGGGATTCCTCACCGGGCTGACCGCCCGGATCGGACGTCGTCTCCTCCCGCCGGTGCCGGACCCGGATGATCTGCGCGACCTGATGCGCACGGTGTTCCACGACCCGCGGGACCACGTCTGGGTGGCCGCGGTTCCCGATGCGTCGGCGCGCCGACTCATGGCGGCGCTCGGTTTGACGGCGGAGTCGTTTCCCGGGGTCGGCGAAGAGCTCGCACTCGCCATCCGAGTGCTGGCGCGGCAGGTGGCGGGTCTGGGCACGAGCCCCGAGATCACCGACCGACTGCCCCATCTGGTCGACGAGAACTCGCCGTTCCTGCGACTGGACCTCAGCGTCGAGCGATACCTGACCTGCTTCGACAACGGCGTGGAGGGCGACGAGGAGACCCTTCTCGCCGAGGTGCTCGAACGGGTGCGCTGGTGTCGGGCCGAGATCGACCGGCTCCGGACCGAGAAACCCCGTCACGGTACGAGTCTGCATCTGACGGGTCTCTCGTTCCGCCTGCTGGCTCTGCTTGATCGCCTCGAACTCCTTCTGCATCTGACGGAGCCGGTCGAGCGGGACTTCCAGACCAGCGCCGTGGCCCTCTTCAGGGAACTCCTGCGCGCCGAGAAGACTCGCGACCACCTCGGACCGCACCTGCGCGCCTCGGCCGACCTCCTGGCGTTCGAGGTCGTCGAGCACGCAGCTCGGAAGGGGAGCAAGTACATCACGACCGGCCGGCGCGACTACGGTCGCTTCCTGGTGTCGAGCATGGGGGGCGGCCTTCTGGTCGCGTTGTTCGCGCTCGGCAAGGTGGCGATGGGACACTGGGAGGTGCCGCTCGGCGTCGAGGCGCTGCTGTACGGGATCAACTACTCCCTCTGCTTCGTCCTCATCTATCTCACCGGGGCTACGCTCGCGACGAAGCAGCCGGCGATGACCGCCAACACCGTCGCGCGTTCCCTCGGTAAGGAGGGACACGACCTCTCGGGCCTCGAAGACCTCGTCGTGCGGGTCTGGCGGAGTCAGTTCGTGTCGTTTCTCGGCAATCTCGTGGTCGCGCTGCCGGTCGCCATGCTCCTCGCCCGAGGCGTGCTCGTCGGCTCGGGTGGGCCGGTGGTCGAGCCCGACTACGCGCGCTACATGCTGGCCGACCTCCACCCCTGGCGGAGCGGGTCCGTGATCTACGCGATGGTCGCGGGCGTACTCCTCTTCGCGGCCGGGCTCGTGTCCGGTTGGGTCGACAACCTGCTGCTCCACCGCGGCGTGCCCGCGCGCGTGGAACACCACCCGATGGCGGTACGGGCTTTCGGCTCTTCCGGCGCAGCCCGACTCGCCGCGACCATGGAGCGGACTCTGGGCGTGGTCGTGGGCAACGTGCTGCTCGGGTTCGGGCTGGGGTCCATGGGGACCATCGGCGAGATCCTCGGACTGCCCCTCGACATCCGCCACATCGCATTCGCGTCCGCCCAGTTCGGAACGGCGCTGGATGTGCTCGACTACCGCGTCGCGCCCGGCGTGGTCGCGGTCACGGCGCTCGGGGTGGCCCTGATCGGTCTCTTGAACTTCCTGGTCAGCTTCGGACTCAGCCTTGCGGTGGCGCTGGAATCGCGGCGGGTCACCTTCGGAGAGACGCGCGAGCTGGTGGCGCACCTGCTCGGCCGGTTGTGGCGGCGGCCACTCGACTGGTTCTTCCCCCCGCGCGAACCCGCTCTGGAAAGCTGACGGGGCGGCGACCGCCGAGGCCGCCCGACCCTTCCTCGGTCAAGTCGGTCCGGTGACCGGTCGATGATGATTCTGGGTACGTCCATCCCGGCGGCCCGGAATCCCGCGCCGCCGATCCATGCCGCGATCCGACCAGCAACCGACCGTCCCGCCCGTCTCCGAGGGCGCACCGGCGCCCGATCCCTCGGGGGTCGCCTACCGTCGCGGGACCGATCTGGACGGACGTCTGCAGACCCCTTCGCCGGGCATCGCGGCGATTACGGGCCATGCGCCCGGCGACGGCGTCGGCCATCTCGGCACCAGTTTCACGTCGATCGTGCACCCGGACGATCGACGCCGGCTGCGCGAGGGAGTCACCGTCGCCGTCCGTGCCGGTCGCGCCTACGAAGTGGCGTATCGCTTGCGCGCCGAGGACGGTGGTGACCGCTGGGTCCTCGACCGGGGCCGTGAAGCGTCCGACGGCTCCCTCGAGGGCGTGCTGTTGGACCTGACGTCGCCCCTCGAGGAGCCGCTCCTGTCGGTGCTGCGCCGTCGCCGCGAGGGCGAGGAGCGTTTTCGCCAGATCGCGGAGCACATCGACGACGTCTTCTGGATCGGTTCGCCCACCGGTCCGGAGCGCACGTATGTGAGCCCCGCCTATCGAGTGATCTGGGGGCGTGAGCCCCGCCGCCTTCGTCGTGATCCCTCCGCCTGGTTGGCCGCGGTCCATCCCGACGACCGCGATCGCGTCGAGGACGTGGTTCGGCGGCGCGCCGCGCGCGGGTACGAGATCCAGTACCGCATCCTGCACCCGGACGACACGCTGCGCTGGATCTGGGATCGCGCATTCCCCGTGCTGAACCCGGAGGGTGGGGTCGCCCGCGTCGTGGGCGTCGCCGAAGACGTCACGCAGAGGCGCAAGCTCGAGGCACAGCTCCGGGCGGCCCACCGCATGGAGGCGGTGGGGCGACTCGCGGGCGGCATCGCACACGACTTCAACAATCTTCTGACGGTGATCCGGGGCCAGTCCGATCTGCTGCTGATGGATCTGGTGCCGGACGATCCCATGGTCGAAGAGGTCGAGGTCGTTCGCGACGCGGCCGATCGAGCCGCGACCCTCACGCGTCAGCTGCTGGCCTTCTCGCGCGAGCAGGTGCTCCGCCCCCGGGTGGTGGACCTCGTCGACGTCGTGCGGACGATGGAGCAGCTTCTGCGCCGGTTGCTGGGTGAGCACATCCGCATCGAAACCGACTTCGAGGACTCCCTCCCGCCGGTCCGGGTGGATCCGGCGCAGCTCGAACAGGTGATCATGAACCTCGCGGTGAACGCACGCGATGCGATGCCGGACGGAGGGGAGCTGGCCATTTCGGCGCGCCGGGAGCGCATCACGCCGGCGGTCGCCGGGGGGCGGACGGAGCTCCCTGTGGGGACCGAGGTCGTCCGACTCGACGTCCGCGACGACGGGCACGGGATGGACGAGGCGGTCCGGGCCCGTATCTTCGAGCCGTTCTTCACCACCAAGCGGGCGACCGGCGGAACCGGACTGGGGTTGGCGATGGCCTACGGGATCGTCAAACAGAGCGGAGGCACCATCCACGTGGAGTCGGCCCTCGGTCGGGGCACGACGTTCGAGCTGCGGTTTCCCCCGGCGTGGGGCGAGCGGCCCGAGGAGCCCACCGACGACCCGCTCCCCCCGCCGAAGGGCCGGGTCACCGGGACGATCCTGGTGGTCGAGGACGATCCCGCGGTTCGCCGCGTGGCCGACCGAACGCTGCAGCGTGAGGGGTGGGACGTCCGTCTCGCGGCAGACGCCGAGCAGGGGCTCGCCCTCCTCGACGAAGAGGGAGGCCGCATCTCGGTCCTGCTCACCGACCTCGTTCTTCCCGGGATGAGCGGTCGCGACCTGATCGATCGTGCGCGAGAGCGACACCCGGTGGTGCGGTGCATCGCGATGTCCGGATATGCGGAGGGCTCCCCCGAGCGGCGGATCGACCTCCCGCCCGAGGTCGTCTTCCTGCCGAAGCCCTTCACGATGGAGGGGCTGCAGCGGGCGCTGGACGCCTCCGCGGACTTCGGGGCCCGGCATCGCCGCCTTCCGCCGGAGGCAGTCTAGTTCCATGTCGCGAGCCTTCGTCAACGAGGACGCGGGACCGCCGGACCCCGAGTACCGCCTGCCGGACCCCGAGTCGGACTACTACGACGAGGCGGCCGCGTGGGTGCTGATCCAGGGGGCCGATGCCGGCGACTCGCTGGGGGCCGAGCAGGCCACGGGCTACCGCTGGGGTGAGCCACACCTGGCGGACCACGTTCGGCGCATTCTCCGTGAGGCCGAGCAGGACGGACGCGACCGTGTCGCCCAGCTCGCGCGTCGATACCTGAGGGCCGCCGGCATCGGCCCGGGCTAGAACGCTTGACGACGCCCGGGCTGCTCCCGTGGGCGACGATGCGCGTCGCTACGCCGGCGCGATCGGCTCGAACACGCCCGTCGACCGGTTCTTGCGCACCGCGTCCCCGCGGAAGACCTGGCCGTTCATGGCGACCCACGCCCCGGGCGGCAGGATCTGGGCGGCGGTCAATGCGCTGCCGAGGTTGAAGAGCCCGTCCGAACTGCCGAAGGCGATGGGGATCATGGCCCCGGTCAGCACGATCGTCTTGTCGGGCACCTCGCGGGCCAGGAGCGCGGCCGTTTCGGTCATCGTATCCGTGCCGTGCGTGATGACGATGTGCGATTCGGGGGCCTCGCGGCAGTTGCGGGCGATCAGCCCTCGATCGGCGTCGGTCATCTCGGCCGAGTCGACCATCATCAGGGTCCGGACAGCCACGTCGAGGCGGCAGCGACCCAGACGGAGCATCTCGGGGAGGTGGGTGTCCTTGAAGTAGAGCCGACCGCGGATCTCGTCGTACTCCTTGTCGAAGGTGCCTCCGGTCACGAACAGGCGCAGGGGAGGGGAGAGAGACACGGCGTGGCTCGGCAGTGGCGGGTGGGGAAGGGGGCGAAGCGGGTGCGTTCGGGGTCCGTACGCCCGGCAATCTAGCGCCTCCGCGTCGTGCTATCTTGGGGAATGACCCACGAGCCCTTCCATCTGGAGCGGTACTTCGCCGCGACCGAGTTCTCGACTCCCCATCTCCTGGCGGTGTCGGACTGCGAGACGCGCACGGTCGGCTCGCTGCTGGATCTCGAGGTCGATGCGGACGCACGCTTCCGGGCGCTTCGGCTGGGGTACACGGAGAGCGAGGGCGGACTCGAGCTCCGCACGGCGGTGGCGCGGACCTACGAGGGGCTGACCGCCGACGACATCCTCGTCCACGCCACGCCGGTCGAGGCCGTCTACACGACCATGCGGGCCCTCGTCGAGCCCGGCGATCGCGTCGTCGTGCAGATGCCGGCCTACCAGGCGCTCCGGTCCGCGGCCGCCTTTGCAGGCGCGGAAGTCGTGCCCTGGTGGGGGGACCCGGAGCTCGGCTGGACCCCCGATCTCGAGGCGCTGGACGCACTGTTGTCGCCTCCGAGGACCCGGCTGCTGGTCGTGAACACCCCCCACAACCCCACCGGCTGGGCGGCGGACGAGGCCGTGCTGGTCGACATCCTGTCGCGGCCCCGGCGTGCCGGCGTGCGGGTGTTCTGCGACGAGGCCTACCGCGGTACCGAGCCGAGGGGTCGATCCGCTACCTCGGCGGTGGAACGATCCGAGACCGCCGTCGCGCTGGGG
>JAHHMJ010000586.1 GCA_018678395.1 Gemmatimonadota bacterium
GCGGAGCGGGTAGCCGCCGCGCTGCACGAAGGGGTGCACCGCATCGGTTTCGGGGACCGCACCGGGCCCGAGCTCCGCAATGAACGCGACCCCCGGCAGCCCCGTCTCGCGAAGCTCCAGCCCGAGCACGGGCATCTTCCGTTTGCGATTGCGGACGAGGTAGTGGAGGCGGGCCTCCTGACCCACGGGAACGCCGCGCGGTACGCGCCTCACGATCTCGACGTTCCTGATGGTCTGTTCGGAGATCCAGCCGCTCACCGCCGTCGCACCCAGCATCGCTCCGAGCAGCAGGTACAGCAGGTTGTTCCCGGTGTTGATCGCGGCGAAGCCGATCGCCAGCGCCCCGGCCACGAAGAGCAGTCCGGGCATGGTGAAGCGAAGCCGGCGCCAGGAATGGAGCGCCTGCATCGCGGACCGCACGCGAGCGATCCCACCACTCGCCGGGCCGGGGTCGGTCACACCGGCACCTCGACCTCGTCCAGGATCGTCCGAAGCAGGGACGCGGCCTGCTCGTGGGCGTCGAGCGTGGCCGCCGCCATGCCGGCGGGAAGCAGGCGGTGAGCCAGACACGGCACGACGACGTCGCGGATGTCGTCCGGCACCAGGTAGTCCCGGCCCCGGGTCATGGCGTACGCCCGCGCGGCGCGGAACAGCGCCACCGATCCACGGGGGCTGACACCGAGGCGAAAGAGCGCCGACTCGCGCGTGCGCTGTACGATCTCCATCAGGTAGTCGACGAGGGCCTCGTCGGCACGGACGTTGTCGACGGCATCCTGAAGCCGGAGCACTTCATCCGGGCCCAGCACCGTCTGGATGCGGTCGAAGCCGGGCTCGAGAGCCCGGGAGTCGAGCAGGATGCGCCGTTCGGCATCGGCTTCGGGATACCCGATGGTCAGGCGCATCAGGAATCGGTCGAGCTGGCTCTCCGGCAGCGGGTAGGTCCCGTAGTGCTCCAGGGGGTTCTGCGTCGCGAGGACGAGGAATGGACGGGGCAGGGCCGCCGTCTGGTCGTCGATCGTGATCGTCCCCTCCTGCATCGCCTGGAGGAGGCCACTCTGCGTCCGGGGGGGCGCGCGATTGATCTCGTCGGCGAGCAGGACCTGGGTGAAGATCGGCCCGTGGCGGACCTCGAAGGTCCCGCTCGCGGGATGGTAGACCGAGACCCCGAGAACGTCCGAGGGGAGGAGGTCCGACGTGAACTGCACCCGACGGAACGTCAGTCCCAGCGCGTGCGCGAGCGCGTGAGCGAGGGTGGTCTTGCCCACCCCCGGGACGTCCTCGAACAGGATGTGGCCGCGTGCGAGCAGCGCGGCAACCGCGAGCTGTATGACGGAGCGCTTGCCGTGGAAGACCCTGCCGACCTCGTCGGCCAGACGGTCGAGGAGTTCGAGGGACGGGCGGGCTTCCGTGGACGTGCCGAATTCGGCCATGGGTAGTATTACGGATCCGCTTGGAACACGCGTGCCGGAGAGGGGTCACCAGCCCGGCTCGACAAGGTTGCAGTATAACCCGAGGCGATGCGGGAAGGTCCGCCATCGGTGCGTGTTGCGTTGACTCCCACGACCTGCATCGCCTAGCTTGGGCGGCTGTCCTGTGACGTTCGAAAAACGGGCTTACGATCGGCCCTGAATCTACGGAATTCCCTTCCGCCGACCCACGGTCCGGGGAGCTATGCAGAAATCATGGATGTTGGGCGCCGTCGCGATGTTGGCGACGGCCGGGACCCTCGCCTTCGTCACGCAGGAGCCCGCCGAGGAAACTCCGGCTCCCATGGCCGCGGCTCAGGCCCCCAATCCCCAGCCCATCCAGTTCCCGCACGACGTTCACGCGGGGACGTATCAGATGGAGTGCCAGTACTGCCACTTCTCGGCCGAGCGTTCGGTCGATGCGGGCATCCCACCGGTCAGCACCTGCATCGGGTGTCACACGATGATCCCCGGCGAGCAGCAGCCCCAGGAAGTGGCCAAGATCCGCGAGTATTTCGACGCGGGTGAGCCGATTCCGTGGGTTCGCATCCACAAGGTCGCCGATCACGTGCACTTCCCGCACATGCGTCACATCGCCGCCGGCTACCAGTGCCAGGACTGCCACGGTCAGATCCAGGAGATGGGCGTGCTCGTCGACCCGGACCCGGCGTGGGGCAAGGGCAAGATGGGGTGGTGCATCACGTGCCACGTCGAGCAGGAAGCCCCCCGCGACTGCACCGTCTGTCACTATTGATCTCCCAGGACGCGGAACTCTCATGACTGAAGGCATCAAGCGTCGGGATTTCCTGAAGGTTCTCGGGGTGGGTGGTGCGTCGGCGGGACTCGCCGGCTGCTCGACCCAGTCCGCCGAGACCCTGCTTCCCTACGTCGTTCCCCCCGAGGACATCACGCCCGGCGTGGCCACCTGGTACACGACCGTGTGTCGCGAGTGTGCGGCCGAGTGCGGGATGTGGGTCCGCACCCGCGAGGGTCGGGCGGTCAAGGTCGAGGGAAATCCCAATCACGCCGTCTCCGAAGGCGCGCTCTGCGCTCGGGGCCACTCGGCCATTCAGGGCCTGTACACCGCCGATCGGTTCGCCGGACCCAGGGTGCGGCGGAATGGCGTCCTCGAGGACATCTCGTGGGATGAGGCCGAGACGATCCTCGCCGAGCGCCTGCAGGGCTCCGGTGGCAACGTCCTGCTGATCAACGGTCCCACGGGCCCGACGCTGTCCGACATCATGGACGGCTTCGTCTCGACGGTCGGTGGGACGCGTGTCGAGCACGACGGCCTCTCCGAAGCGCCGCTGCGCGAGGCCACGCGGATCGCCTTCGGGCGGGACGTGGTGCCGCACTACGACTTCGAGAGCGCGCGCTTCGTCGTCTCATTCGGTGCCGATTTCCTCGAGACCTGGGTCTCACCGGTCGCGTACGCGCGCGGGTTCGCGCGCATGAGTGGCGAGGACCACGGGGAGAAGGGCCAGTTCGTGTTCGTCGGCCCGCGCCTGTCGCTGACCGGTCAGAATGCCGACGAGTGGGTCCCGATCCAGCCCGGTTCCGAGGCGGTCATCGCCCTCGGCATGGCCGCGGTCCTCGTCGAGGGTGGCGCGGACGCGGGGCCCTACGCCTCGCTTCTCGGTGCCTACGACGCGGCCAACGCGGCGGAGCAGTCGGGCGTCGAGGTCGAGGTCATCCGTGACCTGGCCGAGCGATTCGTCTCCAACGGCCCCTCGCTGGCCGTCGGCCCCGGGGTCGCGGGGCAGCACCGCAACGCCACGGCCGCCAACCTCGCCGTCCACGTTCTGAACTCGGTGGCCGGCAACATCGGCCGGACGGTCCACCTCGACTCCGTGTCGTCCAGTGCTTCGGCCCGCCCCTACGGCGAGATGGAGACCGCGATCGGTGCCATGGCCGGCGGGAACGTCGACGTGGTGATGGTCCACGGATCGAACCCGGCCTTCACGCTTCCGCCCGCATCGGGATTCGTCGAGGCCTTCGGGCGGGTGCCGTTCAAGGTGTCGTTCGCGTCCGAGCCGGACGAGACCGCGGCGCTCGCGGATCTCATCCTTCCCGACCGTCACTTCCTCGAGTCGTGGGGCGACTCCAGCCCCCGTCCGGGCGTGTTCGCGGTGCAGCAGCCGGTGATGCAGCCGGTCCCGCACTTCGAGACGAAGCAGGTCGGCGACGTCCTGCTCGCCGCGGGGACACGCATCGGACGTCCCTTCGGGCCGGCCACGACGTACGATCATCTGATGGCTCGCTGGCAGGAGCTGCACTCCGTCTCCGGTGACGGAGCCGATTTCGAGGCCTGGTGGCGCGGTGTCCTGCGCACGGGTGCGATTACGGTGGGCGCGCCGGACGCCGAGGCCGCGGTCTCGCTCCGCGAGCCCGACGCGGCCCTGACCTACGACGTGCCCGCGCTGGACGGCGACGGCGAGTTCGCGCTCGTGGTCTATCCGTCGTCGCGCTTCGGCGACGGCAAGCAGGCGGGTCGACCGTGGATGCTCGAGCTTCCCGACCCCGTCTCGAAGCTCACCTGGCACTCGTGGGTCGAGATCCACCCCGATGCGGCAGAGCGACTCGGCCTCCGTAAGGGCGACATGGTCACCGTCGCATCCCCGCACGGCTCGCTGGACGTGCCGGTGTGGACCTACCCCGGGATCCGGGAGGACACGGTCGCGCTGGCGATGGGTGGTGGGCGCGAGATGGCCGGACGGTACGGGACCGGTCAGGGCGTGAATCCCCTTCAACTGCTTCCGGCCGTGGCCGAGCAGCCCTCGGGCGCTCTGGTCCATCTGGCGACTCGCGTCGACCTGACACCGACGGGAGAGCGCTACACGCTCGCCACGATCGAAGGCGCCGACACCCAGCACGATCGCAACATCGCCCCCGCGATCGCGCTATCCGCACTCGGGCACGAAGACGAGTCCGGCTACGGTGAGGACGATCACGGCCTCTCCGAAATGCAGCTCATCGGCGGTTTCGTCCCGGTCGAGACCGACGGCGAGCCGACCGCTTATCCGCTGCCCGGAGCGCAGTACGGGGACTACGCCAACCCGGAGGAGACGCCTCGCTGGGGCATGGCCATCGACCTGGACAAGTGCACCGGCTGCTCGGCCTGTGTCGTGGCCTGTCAGTCCGAGAACAACGTTCCGTGGGTGGGCGAGGGTGAGGTGGCGATGGGTCGCGACCTCGCCTGGATCCGCGTCGAGCGCTACTACGAGACGGTGGACGCGCATCACGCGGGCGTGGTCGACATCCGGCACCTGCCGATGATGTGCCAGCACTGCGGAAACGCGCCCTGCGAGCCGGTCTGCCCGGTCTTCGCGGCGTACCACACCCCGGACGGGATGAACGGCCAGATCTACAACCGCTGCGTAGGCACGCGGTACTGCGCCAACAACTGCCCGTACAAGGTCCGCGTCTTCAACTGGTACACCTACACGGACGTACCGGAGCCGATGAACTGGGCCTGGAACCCCGATGTCACGGTTCGTGAGAACGGGGTCATGGAGAAGTGCTCGTTCTGTGTCCAGCGGGTCCGCGACACGCAGAACACGGCGGTGCTCGAGGGCCGCGCGGTCCGGGATGGAGAAGTCGTGACGGCGTGTCAGCAGAGCTGCCCCGCCGAGGCGATCGTCTTCGGGGATCTGCGCGATCCCGAGTCGGCCGTATCGCAGAAGGTCGCGCACGAGCGCACCTACCGGGTGCTGGACGAGCTGATCAACACGCAGCCCGGCGTGAACTACATGAAGAAGGTCACCTTCCACGAAGTGGCCTCGGCCGCGCACTGAGTCGACAATGGCGACACTGACCGAATCGCAACGACGGGGCGCTCAGACCCACCCGGACCTCACGGAGCACAGCGAAGTCAATCGCGATGTCCTCGCGATACTCTCGCGGCCCGGGAAGGGGTGGTGGGCGCTTCTGACGCTGGCCCTCCTCGGCGTGGGCGTGATGCTCGGATCCTGGGGATGGCAGATCTACCGGGGCATCGGAGTCAGCGGGCTGACCAGCCCGGTCGGGTGGGGAGCGTACATCACCACCTTCGTCTTCTGGGTCGGTATCGCGCACTCGGGGACGCTGATTTCAGCAATCCTGTTCCTCTTCCGAGCGCCCTGGCGACAGTCGGTCTACCGAGCCGCCGAGGCGATGACGGTCTTCGGGGTCATGACGGCGGGGCTCTTCCCGTTGATCCACGTGGGTCGTGTCTGGCACGCCTACTGGCTGATCCCCTATCCCAACCAGCGCTTCCTCTGGCCGAACTTCCGGTCGCCGCTGGTCTGGGATGTCTTCGCGGTGACGACCTACTTCACCGTGTCGGCGATCTTCTTCTACCTCGGAACGATCCCGGACGTCGCCGCGGCCCGCGACCAGTCGACCGGGATCCGCAAGAAGCTGTACTCGGTCGTGGCGATGGGATGGCGCGGTACGGATCGCGAATGGCACCACTTCGGCAAGGCCTACATCTTCCTCGCCGCGCTCGCGACGCCGCTGGTGCTGTCGGTCCACTCGGTCGTTTCGTGGGACTTCGCCATGGGCATCGTGCCGGGTTGGCACGCCACGATCTTCGCACCGTATTTCGTCGCCGGCGCCATCTTCTCGGGTGTCGCCATGGTGATCACCCTGGCGGTGCCGCTGCGGAAGGTCTTCGGGCTCGAAGCCTACCTCACGACCAAGCACTTCGACGCCCTCGCGAAGCTGATCCTGCTCACCGGAAACATCGTCTTCTACGCGTACCTGACCGAGTTCTTCATGGCCTGGTACAGCGGCGAGCCGCCCGAGCGGCAGATGTTCTGGAACCGCCTGTTCGGGCACTACTGGTGGGCGACGTGGATCATGCTGACCTGCAACGGCTTCGTTCCGATCATGCTCTGGTTCAAGCGGGTCCGTTACTCGATCCCGGCGCTGTTCGCGATCTCGATCTTCATCAACATCGGGATGTGGTTCGAGCGCTACGTGATCATCGTCACGTCGTTGTCTCACGAGTACGAGCCGTTCGCCTGGGGTGTCTACCGTCCCTCGCTGCCCGAGATGGGCATCGTGCTCGGCAGCTTCGCCTGGTTCGGCTTCTGGTTCCTTCTCTTCACGCGCCTGCTCCCGCCCGTAGCCATTGCGGAGCTCAAGGAGGTTCTGCCTCCGAAGGTGCGGCGTATGAAGTCCGACTCCGCGGAGGCGTGATATGAGTGATGCGACCGGCCTCCTGGCCTCCTTCGACTACCTCGACGACGCGGTCGATTCGATCAAGGATCTCCGCAAGGCGGGATTCTCGGACGATCTCACCGCCTATGCGGCGTATCCGGACCACCACATCGAACATGCGCTTGGGTACGGTCAAAGCCCCGTGCGGGTGTTCACGCTGGTCGGTGGTCTCACCGGCACGGCGACGGGCTTCGCGTTTCCGTCCTTCGCCTCGATGGACTGGCCGCTGATCACCGGCGGCAAGCCGATTCTGTCGATTCCGGCCTATGTGATCCCGGCTTTCGAGCTGACGATCCTGTTCGGTGTGCTCTCCACGGTGATCGGGCTCTTCGTACTCAGCCGTCTGCCCAATCCGACCCCCACCGTGGTGTACGATCCCGAATTCAGTGCGGGGCGCTACGGGGTCTACGTACGCTCCGGGGCGCGCTCCGACGAAGCGCGGACCATTCTCGAGAAGTATCAGCCCGCCGAGCTCCGGGAGGGCTCCGATGCGTAAGGCCTTCCGTTTCGCCGCCCTCGCGCTCGTGTTGAGCTCGACCGCGGCCTGCAACACTCTGGACGACGCGATGGTGGCGGTCTTCGGCCGCTCCATGCGCGACAGCCCGTCCTTCGATCCCTACGAGAACCCGAGGCTGCCCGCCGAGGGTGCGGTGTCCTTCTCGTCGGGCAACTTCACGACCGCCCCGGGCGCGGTGAATCTGGGCAACGCGACGCCCGTCGATTACGACGTGCCGGACTTCACGCAGGCGAACACCGCGAATCCTGCGGACGTCCTGCTCGCGAGCCTCGAGAACCCCGTGGCCGCCGACGCCGAGTCGCTGGCGCGCGGCGAGGAGCTCTACATCCGCAATTGCGCGGTGTGTCACGGCGAAGCGGGGCTGGGCGCCGAGGCCTACATCCTCGAGAAGTGGCCGGCGCTCGCGGCATACAACCTGGCTCTGGACCCGGTCGCCGGATATCCGGACGGATACCTCTACGGGATGATCCGCGTCGGCCGCGGCATGATGCCGCAGTACGGCCACCAGATCACCCACTTCGACCGCTGGAACATCGTGAACTACGTGCGAACGCTGCAGGGCAGTGCCGCCGGCGCCGGGGAGGACTGATCGATGGCCCACATCCACATCCCCGACCGGATTCCCGCCCGCTTCCTTCCACGCTCGTCGTCGTCGACCATGCTCTTCGGGGCGATGGTCGCGGTCGGAGCCGTGAGCTTCTTCCTGTCCCTGCAGCGCGACGTCACCGCGGCGTGGGCGAGCTACGTTTCGAACTGGCTGTTCTTCTCGAGCATCGCCATGGGCGCAGTGATGTTCGCCGCGGTCACCACGATCGTGAAGGCCAAGTGGAACTGGTCGCTCCGGCGCATCAGCGTCGCCTACGCGGCGTTCCTGCCGGTCGCCTTCGTGCTGTTGCTGCCCATGCTGGGTCTCGGGGAGGAGTACTATCCCTGGATCGAGAAGATGGCGTACGACCCGATCGTTCAGGAGAAGGCGGCCTACCTCAACATCCCCTTCCTGATCACGCGCAACGTGGTCGGTGTGGCGATTCTCTTCGGGATGGCCCTCTACTTCGCCTACCTGGCGATTCGTCCCGACATGGGGCTGCTCGACGAGGCGGAGTTGGACGCCGGTCAGCGGTCCTGGCGCGCTCGCTTCATGACCGGCTGGTCCGGCCAGGAGCAGGAGGAGGTGCGGAGCTGGCGGCGCATGAATTACCTCGCTCCGTTCTTCGCGTTCGCCTACGCGACGATCATGAGCTTCGTGGTCTACGACTTCGCCATGTCGCTCGATTCCCACTGGTTCAGCACCCTGTTCGGGGGCTGGTACTTCATGGGGGCGTTCTGGGGCGGCATCGCCCTCACGGCCTTCACGGCCATGACGCTCCGCCGCACGGACTCCGAGGTCGCGCGCGCGGTCGGGATCCAGCAGCGTCATGACCTCGGCAAGCTCGCCTTCGCCTTCACGGTGTTCTGGACCTACCTCTTCTTCTCCCAGTACATCGTCATCTGGTACGGAAAGCTGCCCTGGGAGCAGAGCTGGATGATCACCCGCTCGGGCGAGGGCTGGGGTCCGTACTCGCTGAGCGTCATCATCCTCTGCTTCGTGATCCCGTTCGCGGGCCTGATCGGGCGCAAGGCGAAGATGACGCCGGCGATTCTGCAGACGCTGACCGGCGTGATCCTCTTCGGTCTGTGGAACGAGCGTTACTTCCTCGTCGCGCCGTCCATCATTCCGGAGTACGACGTCGGCAACATGACGTACCACATGCTGACCGCGGTCGGCTTCCTGGGGCTCTTCCTGATGTCGATCCGGTGGTTCCTCTCGACCTTCCCGATGCTGCAGATCTGGCAGCCGCCGCAGGCGCCGGAGATGGTCGAGGCCGAGGTGCGGTCCGCGGAGGTGGCGGGCTGACCCCCGTGACGTTGCGCACGATCCTGGTCGGGCTGGCCGTCGCCGCGGTGTCGGCGTGCGGCGGCCCGCCCGCTCCGGGGAGTTCCGGCGAGTATCTCGAGAACGCCGTGTGGCGACTCGCTTCGATCGACGACATTCGGCTGGACGCCAGCGACGACGACGGCCCCTGGCTCCGCGCGACGTCGGTGGACGGCCGCGTGCAGGGGTCCACCGGGTGCAATTCCTTCACCGGTCCGTATCGGGCCGGTGGCACCGAGGTCGCGTTCGGTCCCCTCGCTACCACGCGTCGGGCCTGTGCCGACCCCTCGAGCGCCGAAATCGAGCGACGGATGCTGGAGCTGCTCCAGAGCGCCGACGGCTATCGGGTCGGCTCCGGGCGCCTCGAGGTCATGGTCGAGGGCCGCATTCGCATGCTCTTCACCGCGTCACGCTGACCGGCTCGCGGTCCGAGGACTCGGGCCGCGCCACCGCACCCCACCCGCTCCGTCTCACCGTCTCTCGAGAATCAGGCCTCGCCGCGGCGAAGCGCCTCGAGGACGAGCGGGTGCATGCGACCGTTCGAGGAGATCCCCGAACCGCCGTGAATGGTGCGGCGGCCCTGTAGATCGGTGAAGGTCCCGCCCGCCTCGGTGAGGATCGTCAGCAACGGACCCGCGTCCCACGACGACAGGATCGGATCGACCATCGCTTCGGCCCGACCGGTCGCGACCAGGATGTGCCCGTAGCAGTCTCCCCAGGTGCGCGAGAACGAGGACCCCTGCATCAGGGATCGGAAGCCCTGACCCTCCGGCCGGGACAGGATCCGTTCGGCGTCGGTCGTCAGGATGAGACTCCAATCCAGCTCTCCGACGTTCGAAACCGCGCACGGATTGCCGTTCCAGAGGCAACCCAGTCCCTCTCCGGCCGCGACGGTCTCACCGAGCGCCGGGAAGTGAGCGACGCCCACGAAGGGCCCGTCGGGGCCTTCCACGCCGATCAGGACGCCGTAGAGCGGCACGCCCCGCATGAACGAGCGGGTGCCGTCGATGGGATCGAGAATCCAGCGGATCGGCGCGTCCTCGCGGGTGACACCGAACTCCTCGCCGAGGATACCGTGCTCCGGCCAGCGCTCCTCGATGCGCTTGCGGATGTGCTCCTCGGCCTCACGGTCCGCCATGGTGACGGGGCTGCCGTCGCCCTTGGACTCGGCGTCGACGAGACCGCCGAAGTAGCGCAGGGTGATTTCGCCCGCCTCGTGAGCGAAGCGGGTCGCGGCCTCGAGAACGTCGAGTACCGTGTCGCGGTCGATCCCGTCTCCCCTCATGCGTCCTCCTCGGTAGGTGTGTCGGCGGTACCGATGCCGTGTCGGTCCATGTAGTGCCCGATCTCGAAACCGATGGCCTGGATCAGGCGGCTCTCCCGGCGGTCGAGATCCGCGCGGGCGAGCACCGTCCGGAGGGTCCGCACGACGGCGTCGGATCTGCGCGTGCCCTTGAAGAACTGGATCCGCCCCAGGCCGCGTTCGAGCGCCGTGTACATGCCCTCCATCTCGCCCTGCGTCGCCGGTCGGGTCGAACGCCGGCCGGCCGGCAGCTCCGCACCGCCCTCGGTCGCGACCATCTGGAGCTCGTAGGCAAGGACCAGAAAGGCCTGCGCCAGGTTGAGCGACGAGTACTCCTCGTCGGTCGGAATGATCGCGATGCGATGGCAGAGGTCGAGCCCCTCGTTGGTCAGTCCGCGGTCCTCGCGGCCGAACACCAGCGCCACCGGACCGTCGACGGCCCGGGCGAGCATCTCGGCGGCGACGGGTCGGGGCCGGACGTAATTCCGATTCGCCGTGCGCGCACGCGCGGTGGTTCCCACCACGAACACGCAGTCGGCGACCGCGTCCTCGAGCGTGTCCACGATCTCGGTCGCTTCGACGAGCGGACCGCTGCGGTGCGCGATCCCGTCGATGCGCCACGGGTCGAACTCGTCCGGCTGCACGAGCCGAAGCCGCGACAGTCCCATGTTCAGCATGGCCCGGATCACGCCGGCGATGTTGACGACGTTCTGGGGGTGATCGAGCACGACCACCACCCGGTCCAGCGGTGAACCGCCGCCACTCACGTCGTCGATGCCGTTCGCGTTCACTCGGTCCGCGTCGTTCATGCCGTCACCTCACGTCCCCGACCCACGCCGGGCTGCATGAGGCCGATCGCCCCGACGGCCCCGAGGAAGGCGATGGCGGCGCCGAAGACGTACGGAAGGCCGATCGAGACGTCGAGTGCCGCTCCCGCGGCCGCGGGTCCGATGATCCTGCCGAGGGACCCCACGCTCTGCCCGATGCCCAGCACGCCGCCCTGGATGCCCGGGGGCGAGACGCGCGACACGAGGCCGAGGACACTGGGGAGCGTGCCGCCGTACCCGATCGCGAGCAGCGTCAGGCCGACCCAGACCCACCCCAGTGTGGGCGACCACGCGAGCACGAGGAGCCCGGCGACGAATGGGACGCCGCTGGCACGGATCAGCCGAACCTCGCCGAAGCGGGGCACCAGACGCCGTACCAGACCCCCCTGGACCACGGCCGAGATCAGGCCGAGGAAGGCGAAGAGGTATCCGACCTCGCGCGCGTCGAGGCCGAAGCGCGAGGCGCCGTAGAGCGAGAGCGTCGGCTGGATCACGGCGAACGCGACGGTGAACAGGAAGTAGAGGAGCAGAACCCGGCGCAGCGCGGGAGCCTTCAGAACCTCGCCGATCCCCTCGCGGGTGAACGCCCACCCGGGTCGACGTCGGCCGCGGCGGGGCTGTGCCTCGGCGGGTCGGACCACGCGGGTCTCGGGAAGGAAGAAGAAGGCGAGCCCCGCGTTGGCGAGACAGAGGCCGGCCGCGAGCAGACCGGGGGCCGCCGTCGAGATGCCGGCGGTCAGTCCACCGAGGGCAGGACCGACCGTGAAGCCGAGCCCGAAGGCGGCGCCGATCAGACCCATGTTGCCCGCTCGCCGCTCGGGTGGGGTGATGTCGGCGATGTACGCTTCGGCCACCGGGATCGTGGATCCACCGACGCCGGCCATGATCCGCGAAACGAAGAGGGCCGCGACCGAGCCGGCCCAGGCGAAGACCGCGTAGGCCAGGGCCGAGCCGACCAGACCGAGCAACAGGATGGGGCGGCGTCCGAATCGATCGCTCAACCGTCCCCAGAGGGGCGCCATGAAGAACTGCGCCACGGAGTACACGGTCACGAGCAGCCCGACCGTGAGTCCGGTGGCACCGAAACGATCGGCGTACAGCGGAAGGAGGGGCAGTACGATCCCGAACCCGACGAGGTCGACGAAGACCGTCAGGAAGAGGAGGGGGAGGTGGCGGCGTCCGGCGACCGGAGGGCCGCTCGGTGCGCGCGGCGCCTCAGTCGGAGCGGCGATCAACGTCCTCCGAGCCCGAATCGATGCGATGATCGTCCGACTTCATCTCGCCCTTGAAATTGCGGATGCCCTCTCCGAGTCCCCTCGCGATGAGCGGGATCTTGCGTGCTCCGAATACGAGGACGATGAGGCCCAGGATCAGGAGCAGTTCGGTGATTCCGAGTCCGAACACGGGATGCGGGGGTGCGAGGAGAGGGGGGCGGCGATCACTTCAGGAGCATCTTCGCGATCGTCTGCTTCTGCATGTTCGAGGTGCCCTCGTAGATCGTGCCGATCTTGGCGTCGCGGTAATACTTCTCGATCGGATACTCCCGCGTGAAGCCGTAGCCTCCGTAGAGGTCGATGCAGACCGAAGACACGCGCTGGGCGACCTCCGACGAGTAGAGCTTGGCCTGCGCGGCAGCCATGAGGAAGTCCTGCCCCGCGTCCTTCAAGCGGGCCGCGTTGTAGACGAGGAGACGCGCGGCCTCGATCTCGGTGGCCATCTCGGCGAGCTGGAACTGGACGCCCTGGAAGGATCCGATCGCGCGCCCGAACTGCTCGCGCTCCTTCACGTAGCCGATCGTGTGGTCGAGTGCGCCCTGCGCGAGTCCGACCATCTGCGCGCCGATCCCGATCCGGCCCTCGTTGAGCGTCTCGATGGCGACCTTGTAGCCGACCCCGACCTCACCCAGCACGGCCTCGGGCCCGACGCGAACGTCGTCGAGAACGATCTCGCAGGTCGACGAGGCGCGGATGCCGAGCTTGTCCTCCTTCTTGCCGACGCTGAAGCCCGGCGCGTCGCCCTCGACCAGGAAGGCGGTGATGCCCCGGTACCCGGCCGACGCGTCGACCGTCGCGAAGACGATGAAGAGGTCGGCCTGCCCGGCGTTCGTGATCCACAGCTTCTGGCCCTCGATCACCCAGTCGTCGCCGTCCTGCGTGGCGCGGCAGGCCAGCGCGAAGGCGTCGGACCCGGCCCCGGCCTCGGAGAGCGCGTAGGCGCCGACCGTGTCCGAGGCGAGACGGGGGAAATACCGCTCCTGCTGCTCCTCGGTGCCCCAGCGCTTGATGGCGTTGATCACCAGGGTGTTCTGGACATCGACGAGCACGGCGACCGACGGATCGACCCGCGAGAGCTCCTCGACCACCAGCACGGAGGTGAAGAAATCCAGGCCCGCACCCCCGAACTCGTCGGGGATCTCGATGCCCATGAGCCCCATGCCGAAGAGCTCGTCGATGAGGCCCGAGTCCATCTGCTGCGCCGCATCCATGTCTGCGATGCGGGGAGTGATCTCGGCTTCGGCGAAATCGCGTACGGCGTCCCGGAACATGCCCTCGTCTTCGGAGAGCATCGTGAGGGCAGGGCGGGGGGCGTCGATAGTCGTACTCATGGCGCTCGGTCGTGGGGTTCTGGGTCTTGGCTGGGCGAGCCCGCTCGGCGGACCGCCCACCGGGCCAACTCGGCCGACAACGGCTCGCTGGGCCGCGAGGTCGACAGCGTCGCCGGGTCGGTCGGGCCGTGATCGGTTATGACCTGATCGACGAGCTCGTACGGCAACAGTTCAAAGTAACGGTTCCACACGCGCACCGGGCCCGGGGGTCGCCCCACCTCTTCGCCCGGACGATCGTCGTCCAGCGGTTGAGGAAACCCCGCGGGAAGGAACTTGGTCCGGTCGGTCACCACCCAGACCGGTACGTCCTCGGCCCGCGCACAGCGGGCGACCGCCACCGAACCGATCTTGTTGACGATGCCGGCGTCTCCGACCGAGTCCGCACCCAGCACCACCGCCCGGCAGCCGGCGATCAGCGATGCCGCTGCCGCATCCACCGCCACGGTCACCTCGACGCCGACCCGGGACAGGACCTGGGCGAGACGCACCCCCTCGTCCAGGGGGCGGCTCTCGAGACACACCACCGACAGCGCGCCCTCGTCGGCGGCTCGCAACAGCCCGGTCCGCACCGTCGACGAGTCCGACAGCGTCATCACCCGGTCGCCGGCGTCGAGCATGTCACTCAGGTGCCGGCCGGCCTGCGCGGTGGCCCGGTCGAGTTCTTCGCGGAAGCACTCGGCCACGCGGGCGACGCGCCGGCGGGCCTCGTCGAGAGGCGGATCGTCGTCCAGAGCGGCGAACACTCTCGCGAGCAGAGTCACGACGGGCGCCATGGACGGTTGGGCATCGAGAACGCGGCCGGCGGCTTCATCGAGGACTCGTCGCAGCGCCGAGGTCGAGTCGGCGTGTGCGTGAACGGCTACACGCCGCACGACCTCGGCGGCCGTGCGACTCACGACCGCGGCACCGCTGACGACATCGGCGCGCAGCGGCGAAACCAGGGCATCGAGGTGGACCATGTGCGTCTCGATTCCGGACTCGACGGGGGGTTGGAAAGGTACCTCACGAGGGGGGGCGACAAAAGCTGGGGCGCTCCCTATCATACGGGGCCGTCGGAGCGCGTCCGCGCCGGTCGGCCATCGGATACGCCCCCTCAACGGAGACCCGCGAGGCGCCCATGTCGGAGATTCCCGCCGGACTGCTCTACACCGCCGAACACGAGTACCTGCGCAAGACCGATGAAGACGGCGTCTACACCGTCGGCATCACCGATTACGCGCAGGGCGAGCTGGGCGACGTGGTTTTCGTCGAACTGCCGTCCGCCGGTGATTCGTTCGAACACATGCAGACCTTCGGTACGATCGAGGCCGTCAAGGCGGTCAGCGATCTGTATTGCCCGGTCTCCGCCGAGATCGTCGAGGTGAACGCGTCTCTGGACGACGATCCTTCGCTGGTCAACAGCGATCCCTACGGCGCCGGATGGATGATCCGCATCCGCGTCGCGAATGTCGACGATCTCGGGGACCTCATGGATTCCGAGGGGTACGCGTCGCACGTCGGGGAGTGACGGCCCAACGCCAGCCCCCCGATTCCGTCGCGCAGCCCCGCGCGCGCCGCCCGGACGGGTGGTGTGGTCGGGGCTGTGTCCGTCTCGATTCCGCACTGAAGACCTGACATGTCGTTGACCATCGATCCCGGGGCCGAGTTCGAGCTCCGCCACCTCGGTCCCTCCGAGGCCGAGATCCGTGAGATGCTGGAGGCGCTCGGCCTCGACTCCCTCGACGCCCTGACCGACCAGACGGTTCCGGGCTCCATCAACCACCGGGACCTTCTCGACCTCCCGCCGGCGCTGACCGAGACGGGCCTGCTACTCCGTTTGCGCGAGATCGCGTCGCGCAATCGCGTCCTGCGGTCGTACATCGGCATGGGCTATCACGGAACGATCGTTCCCGGCGTGATCCAGCGGAACATCCTCGAGAACCCCGGCTGGTACACGCAGTACACGCCCTACCAGGCCGAGATCGCCCAGGGGCGCCTGGAGGCGCTGCTCAACTTCCAGACCATGTTGATCGACCTCACCGGGCTGGAGATCGCGAACGCGTCTCTCCTCGACGAGGGGACGGCGGCAGCCGAGGCGATGAGCATGTTCGCCGGAGAGACGAAGGAGGATCGGGACCTCTTCTTCGTGTCGGACGGGTGCCACCCGCAGACGATCGAGGTGGTGCGAACGCGGGCAGAGCCGCTGGGGATCCGGGTCGAGGTCGGGGACTGGCGGAGCTTCACGCCGGGGGCGGACTGCATCGGGGCGCTCGTGTCGTACCCGGCCACCGACGGCCTGATCGACGACTACCGACCCTTCGTGGAGTCCGTACACGAGGCCGGCGGCTTCGTCGCCGCGGTGGCCGACCTGCTGGCGCTGACGCTCTACACCCCGCCGGGCGAGTGGGGCGCGGACGTCGTGGTCGGCAACAGCCAGCGCTTCGGCGTACCGATGGGCTACGGCGGACCGCACGCCGCCTTCATGGCCGCGCGGGAACGCTTCAAGCGCAAGATGCCGGGCCGCATCATCGGCGTCTCCGTCGACGCCCACGGCAACCGTGCGCTGCGCATGGCGCTTCAGACGCGCGAGCAGCACATCCGGCGGGAGAAGGCCACGTCGAACATCTGCACGGCGCAGGTCCTGCTGGCCGTGATGGCCGGGATGTACGCGGTCTATCACGGGCCGGAGGGACTGCTCGCGATCGCCCGACGGGTCCACGCGCAGACGCGGGTGCTCGCCGCGGGGCTCGAGCGCCTGGGCTATGGCCGGGCACACGACCGTTTCTTCGATACCCTCCGGGTGACGCCCGAGGGACGCT
>JAHHMJ010000054.1 GCA_018678395.1 Gemmatimonadota bacterium
GAAACGGTCATGGTTGCCTCCTCGGGAAGTCACCATGTTCTGGGCGGCCTGACGACTCCGAATTCTGCTGCCGTACCCTCCGGCGCGCCAGCGAGCGCAGCGAGTTGCCCTCCAAGGTCGCGCCGACCAAGGCAATTCCCTGTTGGGCGGTCCCTTCGGCCTGGTCCGGTTGTGCCGCGGCAAGTCGCTCGTAGGCTGCGACGGCCTCGGCAGTAGTTGGTTTGAGGGTGCCCCCTGACGTCTTGCGATTCTGCTGCGCGGCCGATCCGCTGACCAGCGCGAAGCGCGTGCCGACATGATAGCCCGCGAGAGTAGCAATCGCTCGTTGGAACGCGACGCTCGGACTCATGGGATACCTGGATGCGCCGCGAGGATCACGCTGGCCTCGGTGCGACCTCGGTTCAGGGGCCCGCGATTCCGGTGTAGGCCAGATACCAGGCGCCCACCGCGTCGCCCCACAGCCAGGTTGCTGCAGCCGCGTACGCGAGGAAGATCCCGAGGGGGATCAACTGCCGGAAGATCAGGGTCAGCGGCACGGCAGCCACGAGGGCGAGCAGCGAACCGCCGAGGGTCGTCCAGAGAACGCCGATCGGTCCGAGGAACGCTCCTACGAGGGCCATCATCCGAACGTCGCCCCCGCCGAGGGCCGAGATCGGCACGTCGTCGCCTTCGTCGGCCGCCGAGGCCCCCTGCCCTTCGGCCTCGCGCTCGGCCTCGAAGGTGGCGTCCTCGAACGACTCCACCCAGGCGAGCAGGATGGCGACCGCGGCGAGCATGGTCGGGGCGGCGACCCAGAAACCAGCGGCGCCCCAACGGAAACCGACGCCGGCGATCACGAGTCCCGCGAGGGCCAGCAGTGCAAGACGGGCTGCCGGGCGGGCGAGGACCGCCACTCGTCCCTGAACCACCGGATCGGCGCGCTGCTCGTCGTGTGCATCGAAGGCCTCGGCCAGTCGGTCCGGATTCCGGAGCCGAACGATCCACGTACCCAACACTCCGACCAGCCAGAATCCACCGAATCCGACCACCGCCCCCACCAGCGCGCTCGTCGGCTCGATGCCTCCCGGAGCGAAGGCCAGGGCGACACCCAGCAGGGCGCCCCCGAGCGAGAAGGCGTCCGGGATGATGTAGAAGCGGGCATCGCTCACCGCGATGCCGAGCACGATGGTCATGAAGGTGGCGGCGCGCAGCGCTTCCCAGGACAGACCCCACTGCCATGCGCACCCGGCCCAGATGAGCCCGGTCGTCAACTCGACCAGGGGGTACTGCACGGAGATCGGTTCGGCGCAGTTCCGACAGCGACCGCGCAGCCAGAGCCACCCCAGCACCGGGACGTTGTCCCACGGGGCGATGCCCGCGCCGCATCCCGGACACCGCGAGGGGGGATGCACGACCGACTCCCCCACGGGCCACCGCAGGGTGCAGACATTCAGGAACGATCCGAGGACGAGACCGAGAAGGCCCGCCAGGCCCGGAATCCATGCGTCAGGCGCCAAGCCCTCCCTCCGGCCGAGTGAACTCGTACACGAGGATCGACCCGGCCACGGCTGCATTGAGGGATTCGGTCCCTCCCGGCATCGGAATCGCGGCGAGGCCCGTCGCGCGATGGCGGATCTCCGACCGGACGCCCCGACCCTCACTGCCCACGAACAACGCCCACCCGCCCCTACGCACGGAATCGGCGGGACCGGCGCCGGCGGCGTCGGCGACCCAGAGCGGGAGCCCCGCCCCCTCGAGAAGCGGGGCGATCGCCGTCCAGGACCGCAGCGCCACCGGGCACCGGAAGGCGGCACCCGCGGAGCCGCGTACGGCCTTGGGATTCCACGGATCCACGCACCCGTCGAGCAACACGACCCCGTCGAGGTCGAAGGCGGCCGCGGTCCGGATGAGGGTGCCCACGTTCCCCGGGTCCTGAACCGCATCGAGCACGAGCAGGCGTGTGTCGGGGCCGACGTCGGCGACCCACGAATCCCCCGGTTCGACCACGACGGCGAGCACACCCTGCGGTGCCTCCGTGGCACTCACTGCAGCGAGCTCCGCATCGGAGAGGCGGACCACCTCACACCAGCCGGCGAGTTCGTCGGCGAGATCGGGATCGAGCGCGTCGAGACGCGGGGACGTCAGGGCGAAGCGGGCGACGGCCCCGGCCGCCCAGGCCTCCCGGACGCCGCGCGGTCCCTCGAGCAGGACGAGTGCCTCCCGCTCCCTCGTCCTGCGCGTACGCAGCCTTCCGAGCAATCGCCGGCGTCCATCCGACAATCCACTCATGTCGGACCTGCCGCCGGACGTCGAAAGGCGCGCGGCCCTGGAGGAACCTCGCCGAAGAGGGTGCGGTACTCTCGCCGCCCCCGTACCGTCCGAACGGAGCCTCTCCGGTGCCCCAGACCCCGCCACTGCCCGTCGCCCTGACCATCGCCGGATCCGATTCCGCCGGAGGCGCGGGTCTGCAGGCGGATCTCAAGACCTTTCACACTTTCGGGGTCTTCGGGACAACGGCCGTCACCGCGGTGACCGTGCAGGACACACGCGGGGTCCACGGCGTCCATCCGATTCCGCTGGAGATCGTCCGCCACCAGATCGAAGTCGTGGTGAACGACCTCTCCCCATCGGCCGTCAAGACGGGCATGCTGGCCACCCGGGAACTGGTCACCGGGGTCGCAGAGGCGCTGGCCGAGCACGAGATCCCCGCCTACGTGCTGGACCCGGTCATGGTCGCGACCTCCGGCGACCGCCTCCTCGACGAGAACGCGGTCGGCGCCATTCGCGAGCGACTGTTGCCTCTGTCCACCCTCGTCACCCCCAACACGCACGAGGCGGAGCTGCTGACCGGCCGCTCCGTACGCTCGGTCGCGGATCTCGGGCCCGCCGCCCGCGCCCTCGTCGACGCGGGCGCGGCCGCTGCCCTGGTGAAGGGTGGGCACCTGGAAGGGGATGAAGCGATCGACCTGCTGTGGGACGGGACGACCGAGACGGTCTGGCGACACCGACGCCTGGACACCGTCCACACCCACGGCACGGGCTGCACGCTGTCGGCCGCCGCGGCCGCGGGGCTGGCCGCGGGCCGACCGTTGCTCGACGCCGTCGGCGATGCCATCGAGTTCGTGGCCCGCGCCCTGGGCGCTGCCCCGGAACTCGGTCATGGCCACGGGCCGCTCAATCACTTCGTCTCGGCGCGCTGACCCGAGCCGCCGTCCAGCTCGGTCAGGACGCCGCGCAGCAGCCGCTCGAGCGTGGCGCCCGCCTGCCGACCCACTTCGACCACCTCGGCGTGGTCGAGCGTTCCCGCACCCAGGCCGGCCGCAGCGTTGGTGACCAAAGAGAACCCGAGGCACCCCATACCGCTGGCGCGGGCAGCGATGACCTCCGGCACGGTCGACATCCCGACCACGTCGGCGCCGAGGCGGCCGAGCATGCGCACCTCCGCCGGCGTCTCGTACGAAGGGCCGGTCACGGCGACGTAGACGCCGCGCGCCAGAGGAA
>JAHHMJ010000210.1 GCA_018678395.1 Gemmatimonadota bacterium
TCCACCTCGTCGCAGACGGCGTGCCCGAGCGCGAGGTGGACCTCCTGCGCGTGCGCGGTCACGTCGGTGGGCACCACGATGGCGAGATCGACGAGCGACCGCAGCGAACCGCCGTCACGAGCGAGGAATGCGACGGTGCGCAGTCCCCCGGACTTCGCGACCTGCGCGGCGCGCAGGAGATTCGGCGACCGTCCACTCGTCGAGTGCAGGATGAGCAGGTCGCCGGGGCGGCCCAGCGCCGCGACCTGACGGGCGAAGACCTCGTCGAAGCCGAAGTCGTTGCCCGCAGCGGTGAGCACCGACGTGTCGACGGTCAGCGCCACGGCCGGGAGCGCCCGACGCTCGCGCGTGAACCGCACCACGTACTCGGCCGCGAGATGCTGGGCGTCGGCCGCCGAGCCACCGTTCCCGCAGAAATAGAGCGTGCCCCCGGACTCGAGCGTGTCGACGATCCAGGCGCCGGCGCGCGCAACGTCGTCGACCAGAGCCTCCGCCGCACGCGCGGTGTCGGCCAGCGAGCGCAAATGCGTCCGTACGGCCTCCGCTCGAGGCTTCCCCGCCTGCACGGCGTCATCCCGACTCATCGACGATGCTCCTTCGAACGGCGGCACAGAGGCCCGGCCCCGAGCGTCGGGCGGGCACGGTCATGCGGGCCGAGGGCGGAGAAAGCCCGTCAGCCGACTCCACAGACCCCGATCGATCGTGATCGACGGGACGGGTTCCGGCAGTTCGTCGGCCAGGACACGTCCGGGGTTCACCTGTGTGAGGATCTCGAACACCTCGTCGTGACCCCGAGACACCAGCCACTCCCGGACCTCGTCCAGGAAGATCGAGAGGTGAGGGCGCCCGTGGAAATCCGACGAGAGCAGGTCGACCTACCCCCCTTCCAGCAGATGCATGGCCACCGCCTGGGGCCCGCGCCCGTAACGGCCGACGAGCGAGCCGTGGTTCATCTGGAGGCACGCGCCCGCGCGCCGCCATGCAGCGACGACGCCGATATCCTTGAGGATGTCCCGGTAGCGTTCGGGGTGGGCGATGATCGGAATCCACCCCTGGCCCCGGATTCTCTCGACCACGTCGGGCGTCGACGGCGGGATGCTGAGACGCGGCCACTCGACGAGCACGAACCGCGTGCCGGCGAGGCGCAGGCGGGGATCGGACAGATCGGGAAACGGGTCATCCAGCAGGACCTCCTGCCCGCGTCCCAACTCCAACTCCGGGTGGGCCTCGAGCACCGCCGCCCGCAGGATTTCGAAGCCCTCGTCCAGCTCCGCCAACCGGGTATCGAGGCGTTTCTCGTCCCGGCAGAGGGACGCATCGAAGTGCGGGGTCGTGACGATCCGCCCGACACCCGCCTCGACCATCCTCGATATCCCTTCCAGGGACTCCTCGACCGTCCGGGCCCCGTCGTCGACCCCGGGCACCAGATGGGAGTGGAGATCCGTCACGCCGTCGAGCTGCGTCATTCCATCAGTGCGTCGAGCACGTCGCGGAGCGCGGCATCGGGATCCGCGTCGTCGAGAGCAATGTCACACGCCCACGTGGCGAACCCGTCCGCCGCGAGCAGGTCGAAGGCCCCGCCGCGGGGGCGCCCTTCCGCCGCTTCCGCTCGTCGGTAGGCGACCCGCGCCTCGTTGACGAGCGCCTGGACACTCGCGGCCCTGTCGGGTTCAGTGGGACGGGCCCACGCCGCAAAGGCCGCCGGCACGGGAGGACGTCGCGATGCGATCCACGCCGCGAGCGTCACGATGCCCCCACGAGGCGGCGCACCACGGCCTCGGCCTGCTCGAGCGCCTCCTGAACCTTGCCCGGATCCCCGACTCCCGCCTGCGCCATGTGAGGGCGGCCACCCCCCCGGCCTCCGGCCACGGCCGCGATCTCCCGCACGACCGCATCGGCACGCACGCCCGAGCCGATCAGATCGTCGGTGACGAAGGTGAAGAGAGAGTGCTTGTCGCCGGGCAGCTCCGCCGCGACCACGGCCACGCCACCGGGACCCGACTGCAGGAACGCATCACCCCACGCCCGGGCGTCGTCCGCGTCCCGAGCGCGGATGCGCACCGCCTTCAGTCGCAGGGGGCCGGACGGACCCTCGAACTCCACCGAGGCGACGACCTCTTCGCCGCCACCGCCACCCTTCCGCAGCTCGTCGAGCAACGACTCGAGCTCCGCCCGTTCCTCGAGCACCTGTTCGGCGCGGCGGGGCGCGTTCTCCGGCGGTGTCTTGAGGGTGCGCGCGACTTCGGCGAGCCGGTCCTCGGCGCGCTGCATGTACCGGAAGGCGCCCGGACCCGTCTGCGCCTCGATCCTCCGGACGCCTGCGGCCACTCCGGATTCGGACACCAGCTTGAAGAGTCCGATCTCTCCGGTGTGCCGAACGTGCGTACCTCCACAGAGCTCCATGGAGACATCGGGAATCTCGACTACCCGAACGCGGTCCCCGTACTTCTCTCCGAACAGGGCCATCGCGCCCCGGGCGACCGCCTCGGAGTGCTCCATCTCTCCGATCACGATCGAGTGATCACTCCAGATGCCCTCGTTGACCCGCGCCTCCACCCGCACCAGCTCGTCCGGCGTCATGGGCGCCGTGTGCGCGAAATCGAAACGCAACCGATCGGGCGCCACCAGGGAGCCTCGCTGTACCACGTGCCCGCCGAGGATCTCGCGCAGGGCGGCGTGCAGGAGGTGGGTCGCCGTGTGGTTCCGCTCGGTGTCGTGGCGAACGGATCGATCCACACGGGCCGAGACGGGCCCGGGCGCGGCGGGGAGCCCGCCCTCTAGGGTCCCGAAGACGGCCGAGCGATCCGACACGCGCCGGACTTCGTCGACGCGGACGCGCCATCCCGCGCCGGCAACCTCTCCCCGGTCCGAGACCTGTCCACCGGACTCCAGGTAGAACGGGTTGTCCCGGAGGACCAGCCCGACCCGTCCGGAGCCCGGCATCACCGCGAGCACCTCGGTGTCCACCGCGGTCCCGTCGTAGCCCACGAAGCGCTGTCCGCCGTCGACCAATACCGACCACTCGGCGTCACCGTCGCCCTCGTCGTGTCCGGCGCGTCCTGCAGCGGCCCGGTCGGCGCGGCTCCGCTCCCGCTGCGCCTCGAGCGCGACCTCGAACCCGACCGAATCCACGTCCCATCCCCGCTCTTCGGCCATCAGCTCGGTGAGGTCGAGCGGGAACCCGAAGGTGTCGTAGAGCCGGAACGCCTCCTCGCCCGGGATCGTCCCGGTGGCCTCGCGTGGGGCCAGCTCGTCGAAGCGATCCAGCCCGCCCTCGATCGTGGCCAGGAACCGCTCCTCTTCGGCGCGGGTGGTCCGGACGAGGTGGTCCCTGCGCTGCGCTACCTCGGGGAACACGTCGGCCATCGTGTCGGCGACGGCGTCGACGACGTGCACGAGCGTGGGCTCTCGTCGTCCCATCATCCAGGCGTGTCGGACCGCACGCCGCAGGATCCGGCGAAGGACGTAGCCCCGACCCTCGTTGGAGGGGAACACCCCGTCCGCCAGCAGGAACGCTACCGCACGCGCGTGGTCGGCCAGGACGCGGAACGAGACCCCCTCCGCGGTTCCGGCCTCGTACGGGCGGCCCAGCACCTCCGCGGCCCGCTCCAGCAGCGGGACGAAGAGGTCGGTGTGGAAGTTGGAGTCGACGCCCTGCATCACCGCCGCGAGCCGCTCGAGACCCGCGCCCGTGTCGATCGACGGAGCCGGGAGCGGGTTCATCGTCCCCTCCGCGTCTCGATCGAACTGCATGAAGACGAGATTCCAGAGCTCGACGATCCGGCCACTGTCGCTCAGCTCGACGAAGGCCTCGGTGGACAGCTCCGCACCCCGCTCGGCCACGGGTCTGAGGTCGTAGTGGAGCTCCGAGCACGGCCCACAGGGGCCCGTGTCCGCCATCTGCCAGAAGTTGTCCTCGTCTCCCAGCCGATAGATGCGGCTCGGGTCGACCCCCACCTCGTCGATCCACAGCGCCTCTGCCTCGTCGTCCGTGTGGTGCACGGTGACGAACAGGCGGGACGGGTCGAGTCCGAGATCGTCGACCAGAAAGTCCCACGCGTAGCGAACGGCGTCCTTCTTGAAGTAGTCGCCGAACGAAAAGTTGCCCAACATCTCGAAGAAGGTGTGGTGTCGGGCCGTCTTGCCCACCTCCTCGAGGTCGTTGTGCTTTCCGCCCGCACGGACGCACTTCTGCGACGTGGCTGCGCGGGTGAACGGCACCTGCTCGTCGCCCAGAAAGACCCCCTTGAACTGAACCATCCCCGCGTTGGTGAACAGCAGGGTGGGGTCGTCGGCCGGAACGAGCGACGAACTGGGGCGCACCGCGTGTTCACGCGCGGCGAAGAAGTCGAGGAAGCGACGTCGGATCTCGGCTGCCTTCATGCCGGTTTCCCATGCGGTGGCAGGAGTGCCCCGAGGGGCGGAACGCGAATCCTCAAGATAACCGGCCGGCCCGAATCGCCTCAATGGAGCGGGGCCCGGGACGACCCGCTCATCTTCACTCGGCGTCGTCGGCCTCCGCCTCGTCGTCCGCGCCGTCTGCCGCATCCTCCGCCTCCTCGCCACCCGGAAGTCCGAGGACCGTCCGGACCCGCACGTCGATCTCGTCCGCGACGTCCGGGTTCTCCGCCAGAAACACCTTGGCATTCTCCTTCCCCTGCCCCAGGCGGAGATCGCCGTAGGAGTACCACGCACCGGACTTGTCGACGATGTCGTGCTCGACCCCGATGTCGATCAGGAGCCCGGAGTGACTGACGCCCTCGTTGTACATGATGTCGAACTCGGCCTGCCGGAACGGTGGCGCGGTCTTGTTCTTCACCACCTTCACCCGGGTGCGGTTGCCGACGATGTCCTGGCCGTCCTTGATGGCCCCGATGCGGCGAATGTCCAGGCGGAGCGAAGCGTAGAACTTGAGCGCCCGCCCTCCGGACGTCGTCTCGGGGCTCCCGAACATGACGCCGACCTTCTCGCGGATCTGGTTCGTGAAGACCACGGCGGTGTTCGACCGGTTCACCGCTCCGGTGAGCTTCCGGAGGGCCTGACTCATGAGGCGCGCCTGGAGCCCGACGTGCGTATCGCCCATCTCACCCTCGATCTCCGCACGCGGCACCAGCGCCGCCACCGAGTCGATCACGACGACGTCGATCGCGTTGGAGCGAATCAGCACCTCCGCGATCTCGAGCGCCTGCTCGCCGGTGTCGGGCTGGGAGACCAGAAGGTTGTCGACGTCGACCCCCAGTCGGCGCGCGTAGTTGACGTCGAGCGCATGCTCGGCGTCGATGAAGGCCGCGATGCCCCCGGTCTTCTGGGCGTTGGCGATCACCTGTAGACAGATGGTCGTCTTACCCGACGACTCGGGGCCGTAGATCTCGCTGATCCGACCCCGGGGAATTCCACCGATGCCGATCGCGGCGTCGAGGTTGATCGCCCCCGTCCCGATGGCTTCGATACGAACCTTGAAGCCGTCCGCGCCCATCTTCATGATCGCACCCTTGCCGTAGGCGCGTTCGATCGTCGTGATGGCGGTAGAGAGGTCCTTCTGC
Source organism: Gemmatimonadota bacterium (assembly GCA_018678395.1). Lineage (GTDB taxonomy): Bacteria > Gemmatimonadota > Gemmatimonadetes > Longimicrobiales > Gaopeijiaceae > Gaopeijia. The sequence continues at coordinate 5,544 of JAHHMJ010000210.1, forward strand.
TTCTGGTCGGTGGCGGGAGCCATGCGGTCTACTCCAGGTGGGAAGCGGCGCGGGCCGGATCCGGGGGTGATGGGAGCACCATTCTAGGAAACCCGAAGATAATGCGAAAGTCCCCCGTCGGTGTCATCGACTCACGGGAGAAGATGGGGCGCCCGTCGGGGCGCGTGAAGGGGGCTTTCGGGCGACCCCCGTTCCGCGCGGCTCGGGGCCGGCCGCCGAGGTCTCGGGGGCCAGGGTCGCCCCGGTGATCCAGCGCTCGACCACCGGGAGGGTTGCTCGGCGCCCCGAAGGGTTGCCATATGGGACCATGAGTACCGACACGACCCGACTGCGCATCGAGCGGATCGAGGCTCTACCCGGGCCCGACGGCCGGGGAAGCGCCGAGGTCGAGCTCTCCTTCGACGGGCGGCAGTGGACCGGCGAGGGACAGGGCCTGCTGACCCGTGAGGGCAACCTGCGCATGGGCGCCGAGGCGACGTTGGCGGCGGTCCGCGCCGCCGTGGACGATCGGCTCGCGCCCACGCTGGGTGGCATCAAGGCCGTGCGCGCCTTCGACGAGTGGCTGGTCATCGTGTCCATCGAAGTCGACGTCGCCGGGCGGCACCTCCGGCTGTTGGGTGCGGAGGCCGCCGTGGGCGGTGACCTGGTACGAGGCTCCGTGCTCGCCGTGCTGGACGCCCTGAACCGGGTCCTCGAGCGCTACCTCGACTGAGTCCGGCCCGCACCGGGGCCGCCGCACGACCGCCCTCCCCACCGAAACGACGATCGCCCGCCCCGGCCGAAGCCGGAGCGGGCGATGTCACAACGGCCGCAGCCGCTACCGATCAGTCACCGCGCGTACGCTGGAGACCGGTCTGGTACGCCTGCCAGACACCCGGGCGGACCGGGACGTAGAGCGTTTCGAACGGACGCTCCGCGTTGCGCATCACGAAGAGCGGCACACCCATGTGCTCGCCCACGCGCATGATGTTCGGGCAGCCCAGGCTGACTTCGCCTCCGGACTTGTCGTACGACGCGTCCTCGAACGTGACCGACTCGTCGTTCGTGAACCAGGCGCGACCGTCGGCGTAGGTGCCGGCGAAGACGACGCCCGGACGCAGCGTCCCGATGGACGTCCGGTCGGGTCCGACGAGCGTGTCGCCCTGCGCGGTCAGGAGAATGTCGACGTCCTGGCCGGTGGCGAGGCAGATCGACGCCGGGTTGCCCTCGGGCAGCGGACGGCCGACCTCGCGCGTCACGACCACCGTGTCCGGCGGCGGGGCCGGGAGACGGACGGTGTCGGGAGCCTCACGCTCCATGAGCGAGGGCTTGCAGAGGAA
>JAHHMJ010000405.1 GCA_018678395.1 Gemmatimonadota bacterium
GGCCTCGACTCCGCGGCCCCGCGCCCACCAGGCCCCGATGGGGACGGCCAGAGCCGCAGCGGTCAGGGCGGCGCGCCGGGTCCGGCCGTGCAGCGCCGCTCCCGCGACGAGCGCGACCGCGAGCGGAGCGCCGGCGGTCCGGGTCAGAACGGCCAGAGCGGCCAACACCACGGCGAGCACCCACGGTCCGAACGACGCGGATCCGCCCTTCTCCGGGGGCGTGTCGGTTCGCGCCGCCCCGTGGGCCTCACTCCCGGACGGGCGCTTCGACGCCGCGGCGACCCGCCGGCCACCCTCCGCCGCCGCGAGAGCCCCCACGGTCAGGGCGAGAAACGGGACATCCGACAGCAGGATGTGGACGTGGTAGAGAAATACGGCGGAGCACCCCGTGAGGATCGCAACGGCGGTGGCCCAGACCGGGCCCCGACGCCCGTGGACCCACGCCCAGGTGGCGCCTGCGGCCGTGATGCCGAACAGGAGCGGCACGCCCTTCAGCGCCGCCCAGGTCGAGGCACCCAGCGCCATGGCCACCGCGAGCGCCAGGGCGAAGACGGGCGGATATTTCGTGTGCGGGGGTCGCGCGGGGTCCCAGGGCTCGACGTACCCCTCGCCGTCGAGGAGTGCGTCGGCGAGGGCGACGTAGCCCGCATTGTCGCCCCCGGAGTGCGGCGCCGGGTTCGCGGTCGAGGTGAGCGCCCACGTCAGGATCACGGCGAGAACGAGCAACCCCGCCCCCACCCCGAGACCGCCGCGTACCCGCCGGGCGGGGACGTCCCCGCCCGCGCTCACGGGCCGGCTCCCGTCGGCGGTGCGGGCGTCCACGACCCGAGTACGCGGGGACCGCTCGCCCCGGTCACGGACGGCAGGTTTCCGGGCAGCCCATCGCGATGGGCCCAGGCGAGCACGGCGAACCCCGCCGCCTCTCGCGCGTCCGGATCCATTCCCAGGGCGCGGGCGTCGGTACGCAGCGGTGCGTCGATACCCTCCGCCCCGAGGGCCTCCCGCAGCCACGCCATCAGCGTCGGGTTGTGGACTCCACCCCCCGCGACCACCACCTCGTCGATGGGGCGCGGGCGTACCCATCGGGCCATCGCCTCGGCGACGGTGACGGCGGTCAGAGCGGTCAGCGTCGCGATGAGGTCGTCTCCGGCCGACGAGTCCGCGGCGATGCCCCGCTCCCGGACGAGGGCGTCCACGAGGGGCGCCCCGAACTCCTCGCGGCCGGTCGAGCGAGGGGGAGGCCGGTCGTAGAACGCGTGCGCCCGGAGAGCGGCCAACAACTCGCGGTCGACCGCTCCCCGCGCGGCCCGGATCCCGTCGCGATCGCACCGCTCCCCCCCCTCGGACACCCGTTCGGCTGCGGCATCGATCAGGACGTTGCCCGGTCCCGTGTCGAAGGCGACCGGGGCCGCCTCGGCGCCCCGCGGAGCGAGCCAGGTCAGATTCGCCATCCCCCCGACGTTGAGCACGACGCGAGTCCGGCCCTCGACGGAGAACAGCTCCCGGTCCGGCCAGGGCACGAGCGGGGCGCCCTGGCCGCCGGCGGCCATGTCGGCGGTTCGGAAGTCGGAGACCACCCCGATGCCGGTACGCGCAGCGAGCGTCGCGGCGTCGCCGAGCTGGAGGGTCGCACCCCGACGATCACTCCGAGGGGGGCGGTGCCACACGGTCTGCCCGTGGCTTCCGATCGCCTCGATGCCGCCGGGATCGACGTCGGCACGCGCGAGCAGTCCCAGGACCGCCTCGGCGAACCACTCCCCGAGATCCGCATGCAGGCCGGTCAGGCTTTCGGCCGAGCCCGCCGAGATCGCGTCCAGCAGCCGACGCCGCCGGCCTTCGGAGTAGGCCGTCGTCGCGAAGGCCGCCAGCCGCCATGCACCCTCGGCCCGGCGCTCGAGCAGAGCCACGTCGACACCGTCCATCGAGGTGCCGCTCATGATGCCTACGAACCGTCTCACCCTTCCTCCGAACGGGCCGAATCGATCACCCGGGCCACGATGCCTCCGGCCGCTTCCAGACGATCGCGAGCCTCCTCGGCCGACCACTCCGTCGACGCCATGACGAGCGCCGTCTTCACCTCACCCGCCGCCCGCTCGAGCAGGTCGCGAGCCTCGGAGGCGCTACATCCGGTGACCTCCGTGACGATACGCTGCGCACGATCGCGCAGCTTCCTGCAGGTCACCCTCAGATCGACCATCAGGTTCCCGTGCACCTTGCCGAGACGGACCATCACGGCGGTGCTCAGCGCGTTGAGGACCATCTTCGTCGCGGTCCCGGCCTTCATGCGGGTCGAGCCGGTGACGACTTCGGGGCCGACCAGGGGTGCGATGACCACGTCGTGGCGGGCGACCAGATCGGAATCCGGCGGGGTGCACAGCAGGAATCCCGTCCGGGCTCGCCGAGCTCGAGCCCGGTCGAGAGCCCCGTGCACGTAGGGCGTCGCACCCGAGGTCGCGATGCCCAGCACGAAGTCCGTCGGCCCGATCCGCAGGTCGTCCATGGCCCGCCCGCCCTCCTCGGGGTGATCCTCCGCCCCCTCGCAGGCGCGCACGATGGCCCGGTGCCCGCCCGCGATCACGCCGATGACGCGATCGGGGTCGGTGCCGAAGGTCGGAGGCATCTCGGCCGCGTCGAGCACGCCGAGACGTCCGGACGTTCCCGCACCGACGTAGACGAGCCGCCCGCCCGCGCGCAGGGCGCTCTCCGCCAACTCGACCGCCAGGGCCACGTCGTCGAGCACATCGGCGACGGCCGACGCCACTCCCGCGTCCTCGTCGTTGATGAGTCCGACGAGCGCGCGGGCCCCGAGCGTGTCGAGGTCGGCGGAGCGAGGATTGCGCTGCTCGGTGAGGCGAAGGTCGGTCATGGCGTCGGCGGGGGAGAGCGGCCCGGGCAAGGTACTCCGGCCGCCCCGGGGTGCACCACCGAGCCGGGTGGTCCCGGAAGCCAACGGCCGCGGACATCCCCGTGGTCGGGCCGCCCGACATCGGGGCTCTCGCGCGGTCGACCAGGGCGCGCTACCGTCCGGACGCATCTCGGGAGCCCGAGACGTTCGCCCGCACCCCCGGCCGCCATGTCCCCACCCG
>JAHHMJ010000542.1 GCA_018678395.1 Gemmatimonadota bacterium
GCCCCATCGACCAGCCCTCGCCGAACACTTCCAGCGTCACGCCCTGGCGGATGTCGCTCTGCCCCAGGCCGTCCTCGATCAGCGACTCGGTCGCCCACGAGAGCATGTTGATGAAGCCCGGTGAGACGGCGAGGCCGGTCGCGTCGATTTCAGTCGTCCCAACCGCTCGCCCCAGGTTTCCGACCGCCGCGATACTGTCCCCCTGGATCGCGACATCGCCCCGGTAGGGCTCGGCCCCCGACCCGTCGTAGATCGTTCCGTCCCGGATGACGACGTCGTATTCCTGCGGCGCTCCGCAGGCGGCGACGGCCATCAGGCATACCGCCACCGCGGCAGCGAACCTGTGCATCGTGATCTCCCTCCGATGTCGGAGCCGTTCAGAACGCCCCATGCTCCGTCCTCTCGATGATCTCTTCCTGCAGCGCTTCGGACAGGTCGCAGAAGTAGTCGCTGTAGCCGGCGACCCGCACGATCAGGTCGCGGTGCGAATCGGGGTCGGCCTGTGCCTCCCGCAACGTGTCCGCGTCCACGACGTTGAACTGAACGTGGTGTCCGGCCATCTGGAAGTACCCGCGGACCAGGTGCCCCATCCTCTCGATCCCCTCGTCCCCTGCGATCAGGGATGGGGTGAACTTCATGTTCAGCAGCGTCCCGCCGGTCTTGATGTGGTCCATCTTCGCGGCAGAGCGAAGGACCGCGGTCGGTCCCTTCCTGTCGGCGCCCTGCACCGGAGATATCCCCTCCGAAAGGGGAAGCCCGGCACGGCGGCCGTCCGCCGTCGCCCCGGTTACCGATCCGAAGTACACGTGCGACGTGGTGGGCAGCATCTCGAGACGGTGCGCACCGCCGATGGCGGTCGGACGCCCGTCGATGCAGTCGAACGCCGCATCGAAGACGCGCCGCATGATGTCGTCCGCCGCGTCGTCGTCGTTGCCGTACTTGGGCGTCCGGTGCAGCAGGCGCTGGCGCAGGGCCTCGTGTCCCTCGAAGTCCGCCCGCATGGCCGTCACCAACTCGGACAGAGACAGCAGGCCGTCCTCATAGACCACCTGGCGGATCGCGGCCAGGCTGTCGGCGATCGTGCCGATTCCCACGGCCTGGATGAAGCGGTTGTTGTAGCGAGCGCCGCCCGCGTTGTAATCGCGGCCGTTGGCGATGCAGTCGTCGATGAGGACGGAGAGGAACGGCGCGGGCATCTCGCGGGCGTACATGCGGGCGATGGCCTGGTTGCCACGGATCTTCACGTCGACGAAATGCCGCAGCTGTTCCTCGAACGCCTGGAACACGTCGTCGAAAGTGTCGAATCCGGAGGCGGGTCCGGTATGCGGCCCCAGCTGCCGGCCCGTACGCGGATCGAGCCCATCGTGAAGCGCCAGCTCGAGCACTTTCACGAGGTTGAAGTAGCCGGTCAGGATGTACGCTTCCTTCCCGAACGCGCCGACTTCGACGCAGCCGCTGCACCCGCCGGCCCGCGCATCCTCGATCGTCTTCCCCTGGCGCAGCTGCTCGGCCACGGCCGCGTCCGCGTTGAACAGTGACGGGAAGCCGTAGCCCTTTCGGATGACGCGCAGGGCATGCTCGAGCACGTCGTCGGGAGTCTCGCCGGCGACCTGCACGTTGGTGCTCGGCTGCAGGAGGTGCATCTCGTCCACGATGTCGAGAAGGATGTGAGACACCTCGTTCGACCCGTCGGAGCCATCCGCGAGCAGTCCCGCGATGTTGATGTTCGCGAAGTCGGTGTACGTCCCGCTCTCCGCCGCCGTGACCCCGACCTTCGGAGGGGCCGTGTGGTTGTTGAACTTGATGAAGAACGCCTCGAGGAGCTCCGTCGCCGATTCCCGGGTCAGGCTTCCGTCGGCCAGTCCCCGCTCGTAGAACGGCAGCAGGTGCTGGTCCAGGTGACCGGGGTTGAACGCGTCCCATCCGTTCAGTTCCGTGATCACGCCGAGGTGGCAGAACCAGTAGTACTGAAGGGCCTCGTGGAAGTCGCGCGGAGCGTTCTCCGGCACGTGCCGGCACGCCGCCGCGATCTTCTCCAACGCCGCCCGCTCGGCGGGATCGGATTCGGCCGCGGCCTTCGCCTTCGCGAGTTCCGCGTGCCTGTGCGCGAACCGGATCAGGGCGTCACACGAGATCCGCATTGCCTGCAGCGCCTCACGCTTGTCCAGCGCCTCCGAGTCCTCCGCGAAGTCCAGGGCCGCCAGCGCGGCGTCGATGTCGGCCTGGAAGCCCCTCAATCCCTTCGAGTAGATCTTGTCGTCGAGCACGGTGTGCCCGGGGGCTCGCTGCTCCATGAATTCGGTGAACACGCCGGCTTCGTACGCATCGTGCCACTCGCCGGGAAGGGACTCGAACAGGCGGTCGCGCAACGAACGGCCGTTCCAGAACGGGATCACGGTGCTCTCGTAATCGGCGATCGCGGCCTCTGGCACCGAGTAGCGGGTCTTGGGC
>JAHHMJ010000411.1 GCA_018678395.1 Gemmatimonadota bacterium
CCCTCTTCACGTCTTCCGAGCCGAGTAGCGCGGCGGATCGGGCCGGCGCGAGAGGCCGTCGCCGCTCCGCCGCCCTCCGGTCAGAACCCGAAGCCGAACGGACTCTGCTGCGCGGTCTCGTCCACGGGCTGCAGTACCTCGTCGCGACGGTCGATGATGCGAGCCGCGGTGCGCAGGCTCTCGAGCCAGTCCTGGATGCGGCGCTGTTCGATCTGACTCCGCACCTGCTGCCGCTGCGATTCCCGCTGACCCAACCACTCGGTCGAGTCCGCCGGCGTCCGCGACAGAAGTTCGATGATGAAGGCGTTGGAGGGCGACTCGACCACGTCGCTCACTTCTCCGACGTCGAGGCCGAACGCGGCGCCGATGGCGGCGTTGAACCGGCCCAGACCCGGTACGAAGTCGTTGCGGGCGAAGGGACCCGCCGGCCGGACTTCGAGGCCCGCGTCGGCGGCGACGTTCGGAAGAGGCTCTCCGGCCCGGATACGGCCGACGAGACCCGCGCCGGATTCCCGCGCGCGCTGCATCTTCCGCTCCTGAAGCAGAATCGCCTCGATCGTCCCACGGGCTTCATCGAAGGGCAGCACACCGGCCGGGCTGGTCGAGAGAACCTCGATCATGTAGAAGGCCTGGCTGGTCTCGAAGACGGGGCTGACATCGCCGACGGCGGCCTCTTCGAAGGCCCATTCCGCACCTTCACCGACCTGCCCGGCGCCCGCGAGGAGCGCGAACTCCGTGCTGAGCTGAACTTCCTGCGTCTCGAGGCCGAGGGACGCGGCCGCGTCGGCAACCGTCATCGATTCCCCGAGGTTCTCGAGCGAGTCCGCCCGGGTGAGCAGCTCGATCTCCGCCGCATCCGAACGCTCGAACGGGATCAGGATGTGGGCCGCGCGGGCACTGTCCTGCGCCCAGCGCTCGTCCACGCGCAGGATGTGCATGCCGAAAGACGTCTCGACGATCTCGGCGATTTCGCCGACGGGAGCCGCGAAGACGGCCGAGTCGAATGCGGCGACCATACGCCCCTTCGGGAAGACCCCGAGGTCGCCGTTCTCGGTGGCCGTGACCTCGTCCGACGACTCGATCAGAGCCATCTCCCCGAAGTCCTCGCCCTCGAGGATCGACTGCCTGATCTCGGCCGCTCGAGCGCGAGCCTCGGCGCTGTCGGCCGCGGACATCGTCTTGGAGAGCACGACGCCACGCACCTCTGCGCGGAGCGGCTGCTCGAAGTCCTCTTCGTGATCGTCGTAGTAGGACCGCAGATCGGCTTCGGAGATCTCGATTTCGGAATCGGGAATCCGCTGGCCGGGATCGAGCGGGATGTAGCGGATCTCGACCGTCTCGTTCTGATCACGCCAACGCTGCCACAGCAGGTTGTCGGGCAGGTAGATGCCCGTCGACACCTGGCGAACGAGCTTGCCCCGCGGAATCACGTCGCGGTAGTAGGCCTCCAGCTGGAGCAGGAGGGCCTCGTCGGCCTGCGTGGCCAGGAAGTCCTGGTACTTCTGGAAGTCGAACTGCCCGTCGGTCAGGAAGCCGGGGTTCTGCGCGAAGCCGGGCGGCGGATTGAACTGGGCCGCCTGTCGGACCTCGTCGTCGGTCACCCGGATGCCGCGGCGCTCCAACTCCTGTCGCACCAGGATGGCGTTCACCATTTCGTCGAACGCGGCGTCCTCGATGTCACTGACCTGCTGGGACGTGATGGGCTCTTCCTGCTGCGACTGGATCTGATCGTACAGATTCCGATACACCGCGAGGTATTCCTCGTAGTACACCGGCGTGCCGTTGACCCGGCCGATCTCACCGACTCCGCCGGCCGACTGACCGGAAGCGTCCATTCCCCACTCGAAAACCATGAGAGCCACGAAAGCCAGTGCCGTCACCAGCATGATCCATTTCGTGTTCTCCCGCATCTGGCGCATGACCATGGCGTGACCCCTCTCGGCCGACTCGGACCTGCACTTCGCGACAGGACGTCGCAGGAATCCCCGGTGGGTCGCCACCCCCGGAGACACGGAACCGTAAATAGTAATCGGGCCTGCAGGGGGGCTCAAGCCGATCGGCGCCCGTACCGGGCACTTCGTTGACACTCTTTCCGCGGCTCGTCTATGTTGACCGCCGCCGAGTTCACCGTGCGCACTGAAGCAGGTGACGCGCGCCCTTACGGTCTCGAGTCCTGGCGGGAGACGGTGGTGAGCCCATCCATCGAACAGGAGATCCGCGATCTCCACGAGTTGTTCGGATCGTCCCGCGACCCCGAGGGCCGCGCATTCGTCCCGCTCGCGGACGCCTACCGCCGAGCCGGCAATTACGATCGCGCGCTCGGGATCCTCGCCGATGGATCCGAGCGTCATCCGGACCTGCCCTCCGCCCTTCTGGTCGAGGGCCTGGTGCTCAGAGATCAGGGTGATGAGGCAGGAGCGGAATCGGCGTTTCGGCGCGTCCTCGAGTTCGATCCGGACAACGCCCGGGCTCTCGTCGAACTGGGGCGGATTCTCGCACTGCGACCCGACGCGGACGCTGCGGAAGCATCGGATGCGTTCGTCCGCCGCGGGGTCGCCCTGGACCCCACGCTGGCCGGCGCTTCGGATCTCGCTCCCGAGGACGGGGGGGAGTCGGGCGACGACGGGCTCGTGGAGGTAGCCGATCTTGGGCCCGGGTGGACCGAGTCGAGCGGCGATGCGGTTGCGGGCGATGCCGCCGGCGACTGGCCGGCGACCCCCGATCCCGTCGAGGAACCCCTCGGCGGGAGCGACGCTGCCGACGGAGCGGACTCGGATGCCGGTGGGCTTGCGATCGATTGGGATCTCGACGACGGCACCGGCTGGTCGGAGCCGGTCGACGCCGACGATGCGCCGCCCGTGTCGGACGAGGCGGAACTCGATCCGTGGTCGGCGCCCGAGGTCGAAGGCGACTCGTTCGATCGCCTCCCCACCGGCGAGGTCCCGCCCGAAGCGCTGATCATGGACTTCACCGACGTCGTGCCCGATCTGGAGCCCGGCCGACCGCCGGAGTTCGACGACGCCGAAGACGAGGACCCGGTTCTGCCCACCCGAACCCTGGGCGAGTTGTACGCTCGGCAGGGGCTGATCGACGAGGCGATCGCCGTTTTCGAGGCGCTCGCGTCGTCCGACCCGACGGAGCTGGAAGCCGCGGCTCGCCTGCTGGAACTCCGCGCGGGGAGCGTCCCCGGTGCGGTCGAGGACGTGGGCTCGGATACCACGTCGGACGAGCCGGCCGGTGTGGATGCCACGGGCGGGCCCGAGCTCCCCGAGGCGGAGGCGAAGCCGTCGATCCGCGAGTCGCTGCGGACCCTGCTGACGTGGACGCCCGCGGCCCTGGACGCCGCTGCGGACGCTGTACCCGACGCCGTGCCGGATGAGGCCGAGGCGACCCACGACGGGCCCGACACCTGATGGCCGGTCTCCGCATCGGTGTCATCCACGGGCCGAATCTACACCTTCTGGGGCAGCGGGAGCCGTCCGTGTACGGAACCCGGTCGCTGGCGGAGATCGACGCGGCGGTGGCGACGCTCGCGACCGAACTCGGGGTCGAGGTCGAGGCCTTCCAGTCCAACCACGAAGGACGGATTCTGGACCACCTGACGGACGTGGCCGGGGGCACCGACGGATTCATCGTCAACGCGGGCGCCCTCACCCACACGTCGGTGGCGCTCCGTGACGGGCTCGTGGGGGTCGGGCGTCCCTTCGTGGAGGTCCACCTCTCGAATACCGCCGCGCGGGAGCCGTTCCGCAGAGACTCCTACCTGTCGTCGGTGGCCGTGGGCGTGGTTTATGGATTCGGGCCTCAGAGCTATCTTCTCGGGCTGCGGGGCCTCGTGTCCCACCTTCGACGAACCGCGCGTTCCGACGCGCCGAACGACTGAGCGGGCGAGCACATGGCGAGTACGGCCGACTTCAGAAACGGGATGGTCCTCGACATCGAGGGGTCCCTATGGACGATCACCTACTTCCAGCACGTGAAGCCGGGCAAGGGCGGCGCCTTCGTCCGGACGAAGCTGAAGAACGTTCTCTCGGGCGCGGTCGTCGACAAGACGTTCCGGGCGGGTGAGAAGGTGACGAGCGTCCGGCTGGAGCGCCGTCCGGTGAACTACAGCTACACGGACGGCCAGCTCTACTACTTCATGGACGCGAACACGTTCGCGATGATTCCGCTCGCGGGGGACGTCATCGGCGAGGATCAGCTGAAGTACCTGAAGGAAAACATGGAGTGCGAGGGGCTCGTCCACGACGAGTCCGTGATCGCAGTGGATCTCCCGCAGTTCGTCGAGTTGAGCGTGTCCGAGACCGACCCCGGTGTACGGGGCGACACGGCTCAAGGCGGGACGAAGCCGGCTACTCTGGAGACCGGAGCGGTGGTCCAGGTGCCGCTCTTCATCGAGATCGGGGACGTGGTCAAGGTCGACCGCACCGAGGATAAATACCTGACGAGGGTGACGGGATGATCGATCTGGACTTCCTCGAGCGGCTGATTCAGGCCGTGGACGAGAGCAGCATCGACTCGATCGAGATCGAGCGCGGGGGTACCCGGGTCCGCATCGGCAAGACGCCGCCGCAGACCGTCGCCGCCGCGGCGCCCGTGGCACCGCCCCTGGCCGCGGCTTCTCCCGCGGCGCCGGCCCCCATCACGCCGGCGTCGACGGAAGCGTCTGCCGAGCCCGTCGAGTCGGGGACCCCGTCGCACTGGATCGACGTTCCCTCGCCGATGGTCGGGACGTTCTATCGCGCGCCGGCCCCCGACGCCCCCGCGTACGTCGATGTCGGGTCGCGCGTCGGCGAAGGCGACACGCTCTGCATCATCGAAGCCATGAAGCTCATGAACGAGCTCGAGGCCGAGGCTTCCGGGACCCTCGCGGAGATCTGCGTCGAGAACGGCGAGCCCGTCGAGTACGGGCAGATCCTGTTCCGCATCGACCCGTCCTGACGCGCCCGATTCGGCGCCCCGGCCCCGACTCGGTTCGAGAGGGAGCATCCGTGTTCAAGAAGGTACTCATCGCGAATCGGGGCGAAATCGCCCTTCGCATCATCCGGGCCTGCCACGAGCTGGGCGTGAAGACGGTCGCCGTCTATTCCGAGGCCGATCGGGAATCGCTTCACGTCCGTTTCGCCGACGAGGACGTCTGCATCGGGCCGCCGTCGGGGACCGAATCCTACCTGAACGTCCCCCGCATCATCGCGGCCGCCGAGATCACCGGCGCGGAGGCGATCCACCCG
>JAHHMJ010000620.1 GCA_018678395.1 Gemmatimonadota bacterium
CCGCTGTGGACATGCTGCTGGACCACCACTCCCTGACGTCACCGAACGAATTGGTGATCCCGGGCACCCGGAACTCATCCCGTAGCTCCTGGACGATCTTCTCCCACTCGCGGTCGTCCGGACTGCCCGGCACGACCCGCTGGTCGATGGTCTCCTTCGGGATGCCGAGAAAGGGGTACCGGTCCGGAGTGCCGTCGGACCGCAACTGCAGCTCGCGGGCGGCCGCCTGTATGTGGGCGGGCTCGATGCCCGCCTGCTCGGCCACGTCCACGAGCTCGGCGAGCGTCAGCCCCGCGCCGGCATCTGCATCACCTTCACCCGAACCGGGCAGCAGGCGCTCCGAGCGCACCTGCCGGTCGGCGGCACGTGCGAGGATACGCCGGACGGCCTCGTCGTCGAACCGGGTGGCCGGGTCCATGAACGGAAGCGTCTCGGCGGCTCAGAGCGCCTCGAGCACCCGCTCCATGCGGGCGCGGACCTCGCGCGCCAGGGGCGCGATGTCGTCGCGGCCGGTGACCCCCAGTTGGATCTCGGGGTCGAGTGCGGCGACGACGGTCTGATCCGGCGTGTCGCCCTGGTAGACGACCAGGTTGCACGGAAGGAGCAGCCCGATGTCGATCTCTTCGGAGAGCGCCTGGTGGGCGAGCGGCGGAGCGCATGCGCCGAGGATGCGGTACGGCCGAAAGTCGACGCCGAGCTTGGCCTGCAGCGTCGCGCTCACGTCGATCTCGGTGAGGACGCCGAATCCCTCGTCGGCCAGGGCGGCTCGAACGCGAGCCTCGGCCTCGTCGAGAGCCACGGGAAGGGTGGTCTTCATTCCGTAGGATGGCGCGGACGCAGTCATTCGGACGACCTCGGTCGCTGGGTTGGGGACGAGACGGAACGCCGTGGAGACAAGGTGTCCGACTCCGCGGAAGGGGGGAAGTCCCCACCCGCGATCCGCGCCGGGTCGCGGCCCCCGGGGCGACGCTGGTATCTTTGCGGCCCCTCCTCTCATCGGCGAGAGTCCATGACCGCACCGGAACAGGCGCCCCGTGGCTACGGCTTCGGTACCGCCCCGGTCTTCCTGGCCAGCATCAGCACCATCCTCGGCGCGGTCATGTTCCTGCGCTTCGGGTACGCCGTCGGCCACACCGGCATTCTCGGGGCGATGGCCATCGTGGTCGTGGGCCACCTCGTCACCATCCCCACGGCGCTCGCGATCGCCGAGATCGCGACGAACAGAAGAGTCGAAGGCGGGGGCGAGTACTTCATCATCTCGCGCTCCTTCGGCACCACGATCGGGGGCGCGATCGGGATCTCCCTGTACATGTCTCAGGCCATCTCGGTGGCGTTCTACATGATCGCCTTCGGTGAGGCGTTCTCGCCTCTGGTCGGGCCGATCGAGGCGTGGCTGGGAACGGGCTTCGACCTGCGCTTCATCTCGCTGCCGGGGCTCCTGGCGTTGACGGCGCTGGTCGTCACGCGGGGCGCCGACCTCGGGGTACGGGCGCTGTACGTGGTGGCCACCATCCTGTTCATCTCGCTGGCGCTCTTCTTCGCCGGCGGTCCGATCGAGGGCTATGACGGGGCGTCGACCTCCGTGGTGGGGGGCATCGCCGATGCCGATCCGTTCATGCTGGTGTTCGCGATCTGCTTTCCGGCGTTCACCGGCATGACGGCTGGAGTCGGCCTCTCCGGAGACCTCGCGAACCCCCGGCGGTCCATCCCGCTCGGCATCCTGTCGGCGACGCTGGCCGGGATGATCGTGTATGCGGCTCTGATCCTGAAGCTGGGCACGTCGGCTCCCCCGGCGGCGCTGGCTTCCGATCAGCTCGTCATGTCCCGCATCGCGTTGTGGGGGCCGGTGATCCCGATCGGTCTGGCGATGGCCACGCTGTCGTCCGCGATCGGTTCGATCGTGGTGGCGCCCCGGACGCTCCAGGCGCTGGCCGCGGACCGCGTCGTGCCGGTCGAGGGGGCCAACCGGTTCCTGTCCACGGGAGTGGGGTTGGCGAACGATCCGCGAAACGCGACGCTCGTGACCGCACTGCTCGCGGTCGTCTTCGTGATGCTCGGCTCGGTCGACCTCGTCGCGCGCATCGTGTCGATGTTCTTCATGGTGACGTACGGCGCCCTGTGCGCAATCAGCTTTCTCGAGCACTTCGCGGCGCGGCCCTCCTATCGGCCGAGCTTCCGGTCGACGTGGTGGGTCAGCCTGTTCGGGGCGGTGGCGTGTCTGGTCCTCATGCTGCAGATGGACCTGCCGTTCGCCATGCTCGCCATCGTGGTGATGGTCGGCCTCTATCTGGTGATCCGCCGCAGCCGAGCCGACGCGTCCGACGATCTCGCCGAGATCTTCCACGGGGTCATGACGCAGGCCACGCGCTGGATGCAGATCAAGCTCCAGAAGACCGCGGCGTCGGACTGGCGGCCCTCGGTGATCCTCATCACCCCACGGACCTTCGATCGGCATGCGCCGATGGAGTTCCTGGAGTGGCTCTGTCACCGCTACGGCTTCGGCACCTACCTGCACCACATCCGGGGCCTCCTCGATTCCGAGACCTACGATCAATCCCAGGAGGTGCAGCGGCGCCTGCTCGCCCAGACCCGGGAACGATCCGGCGGCATCTTCGTCGACACGATGATCAGTCCGTCGATGGAGTCCGCCCTGGCCCAGAGCCTGCAGATGCCCGGCATCAGCGGGATGGACAACAACACCGTGCTGTTCGAGTTCTCGGTGCACGACGACCCGTCGGTGCCCGAGGCCGTCGTGGCGGGAACGACCATGGCGGGAGTCGCCCACATGAACCGCCTCGTGCTCCGACACACGGATCATTTCTTCGGCAACCGGCGCTCGATCCACGTCTGGCTGACCTGGCACGACTATCGGAACGCCAATCTGATGATCCTGCTGGCGTACATCCTCCTGGGTCACCCGGAGTGGCGGCATGGAGAGATCCGCCTCTACGCCGCCTATCCCAAGGCCGAGGTCAAGGAGCGGACCGCGCAGTTGAAGGAGATGATTCGCGACGGCCGCCTGCTGATCACCGACAAGAATCTCCAGGTCTTCGCCACGGACGATCGGACCGACTTCTCGCGCCTGGTCGAGGTGAAGTCCGAGAGTGCGGATCTGGTCATCCGGGGCTTCACCCAGGAACGTGTGCGCAAGCAGGGCCCCGATTTCTTCGCCAAGCACCCCGGACTGCGGGACGTGCTCTTCGTGTCCTCGGAAGAGAGGATCTTCATCGAATGACCGCCTTCCAGCGCATCGGACGGGGAATCCGCGCGACGCTCGTCGTCGCAGCGACGGCGGGGGCCGCGGCCTGCGCCCCCTCGACCGATACGGCGCCCTTCGACGTCGTCGAGATCGACATCACGCGGCTGCACGCCGCCCTCGCCGACGGGCGCACCACCTGCCGGGGGGTCGTCCAGGCCCACCTCGACCGCATCGCCGCCTACGACCCGCGACTGGGGGCGATCACCGTGGTGAATCCGCGGGCGCTCGAACGGGCGGACTCCCTCGACCAGGCGGCGGAGCGAGGGGAGCCGCGTGGGGCCCTGCACTGCGTGCCCATGCTCGTGAAGGACAACTTCGACACGCACGACCTGGTCACCGCGGGTGGCTCGATCGCGCTGCGCGAGAGCGTTCCGCCCGACGACGCCTTCATGGTGCGCCGCATTCGAGAGGCCGGTGCCGTCGTCGTCGCCAAGACCAACATGGCGGAGTGGGCGTTCAGCCCGCGCCAGACGGTCGGCTCGGCGTTCGACACGACGCGCAATGCCTACGACCTCGATCGGACCCCCGCCGGATCCAGCGGGGGCACCGCCTCGGGAGTCGCGGCCAGCTTCGGGGTGATCGGCTTGGGCAGCGACACGGGGAACTCCATCCGCGGCCCCTCGTCGCACCTCGCGCTGGTCGGTATTCGCTCGACTCTGGGACTGACCAGCCGGGATGGGGTCGTGCCCCTCTCCTTCGATCGCGACGTCGCCGGTCCCATGGGCCGCACCGTCGAGGACGTGGCCCGCGTCTTCGAGGTGATCGTGGGCGTCGACCCGGCCGACCCCTACACGGAGCTGGGACGGGGGCGGGCCGAGTCCGACTACACCGCGCTGCTGGAGGCCGATGCTCTCGAGGGCGCGCGGCTCGGCATCCTCACGGCGCTCGCGCCGGACGCCGAAACCGACACCGCCGTCGCCCGGCTCTTCGACGACGCCGTCGAGGATCTGCGTCGAGCGGGCGCCGTCGTCGTGGACGTGGACTTCGATGTCTACGCGCAGCTGGAGCGCCCGGGGATGTTCTGCCGACGGTTCCGATACGACATGGCCCGCTACCTGGAGACGCTCGGGCCGGCGGCCCCGATCCGGGACGTGCTGGAGGTCCTGGAGAGCGGGGCCTACCACCCGTCGGTCGAGCGGTCGCTCCGGTCCTACGAGGGCACGTCGGCCGACGTGCACCCGTCGGAGTGGGAGCCGGCCTGCCCGGACTTCGCCGAGCATCCCGAGCGCCAGGCCTACCGCGCCGACCTCGTCGCCGCGATGGACGACGCCGACGTCGGCGCGCTGATCTACCCGTCGTGGCTCTCCCAGCCGGCACCGCTCGAACGAGCGAACGAGGAGTACCGTGGCGACAACAGCCAGCGCGTCGCCCCGGCCACGGGGACCCCGGCCGTCAGCGTCCCCATGGGCTTCGCGGCGAGCGGGCTGCCGGCCGGATTGCAGCTTCTCGGGCGGCCGTTCGCCGACGGGCTCCTGCTGCGTCTCGCCTATTCCTACGAGCGGGCCACGGCACACCGGAGGCCCCCCGCGGGGTTTCCCGCCCTCGCAGAAGGCGGCGGCTGAGCTGCATCGACGGGCGCCCCCGTGGACGGTCGCCGCTCGGCCCGTCGCGTCGGCTGACGGAGCTCAGCCGCCCCCGAGCAGGCGCTGGGGGATGGGACGGTCGCCCGTCTCGTTCGCCCAGAAGATCGTCACGATCCACCACCGGTCGCCGCCGTCCAGCAGCTGGATGGAATTCACGCCTCGCATGAAGGGCTCGGGGTCATCGGCCGCGTTGCGCGACTCGTACGCGCTCATCAGGTGCACCACGGGGCCGAACCGCTCCACCACCCGGCCGATCTCGGTCTCGAAGAAGCCGTTGGCGACCAGCCCGGGGCCGGCCGCCTCGACGTAGCCGTCCACGTCGAGGGCCCGGAGCCGGGTCGCGCCGTCCGGGGTCTGCCCGGTGGGGATAAAACGGGCCCCGGGCGCGAGCAGGCTCCGGAGACGGTCCCAGTCGCGGGGTGTGCCCGCCGGTCCCGAGATGGATTCGTAGAGCGCGGCCATGATCCCGTCGAGCGTCTCGACGTCGGCGGCCTCGGCGCGCGCCCCGGGCTGCTGGGCGATCGAAGGGGACGCCGTCCCGAGCAGCAGCACGGCGCCCGCTGCCAGGATCATCCGCCGCGTCGTCATCGTACCACGGTTCATGCCTCACTCCTCGCTCGAGTCGTCGCGTCGTCCGGTTGATCCCGGCCGCCGGCGTCCGGTAGCTTCGACACCGCCGCTGCCGTTCCGATCCCCGTGATCCGCCCCATGCCCGAGACCCAGGACACCCCGTTGATGCAGCAGTGGCGCGAAGTGAAGCGCCGGCATCGGGACGCCCTGGTCTTCTTCCGGGTCGGGGACTTCTACGAGCTCTTTCACGGCGATGCCGAAGAGGGCGCGCGCATCCTGGGCCTGACCCTGACCAGCCGCAACAACGGGGCGGCGGCTCGGGTGCCCCTGGCCGGGGTGCCGGTGAAGGCGCTCGACGAGTACCTCGCGCGACTCGTGAAGGCAGGTCGCCGTGTGGCGATCTGCGAGCAGGTCGAAGACCCGGCCGAGGCCGTGGGGATCGTCCGGCGCGAGGTCACCGAGACCGTGACGCCGGGCACCGTCCTTCACGACAGCCTGCTCACCGACCGCCGCAACACCTTCGTCGTGTCGGTCACGCCCCCGGACGACCGGGGGCGCGGAGTGGCGGCGCTGGACCTGTCGACGGGTGAGCTCACGGTCCAGCGAGTCGAGCCGGGACGCCTCGGTCACGAACTCGGCCGACTGGAGCCCTCCGAGCTGCTGCTGCCCTCCAGCGAGCGGGACGACCCGGCCCTCACGGCCGCGGTGTCGGTGCTGCCCAGCGGGACGGCCACCACCTGGCGGGACGATTGGGTATTCGACGAGGGGCTCGGCCGCGACGAGCTCGTCGCACGATACCGCGTTCAGAGCCTCGAGGGCTTCGGGCTCGAGAGCGGCGACGGGCGGCTGGTCGCGGCTGCCGGTGCCCTGGTCACGTACGTCCGCGAGATCCGGCCGGGTGGCGTCGATCACATCCGACCCCCGCGCGTCCTGCGCGCCGGCGGGTCGATGGTTCTCGACGAGATGACGCGCCGCAACCTGGAGTTGGTCGCACCCCTGCGGGCGGGCGAGGCCGGCGCGACGCTGCTCGGGGTGCTCGACGACGCGGTAACCGCCATGGGCGGTCGGCTGCTCCGTCAGTGGGTTCTGAGGCCGTTGGTCGAGCCGGAGGCGATCTGGGCGCGTCAGGAAGCCGTGGCCGAACTGGTCGAGGACGGCCCCTTCCGCCGGTCCCTCCGCGATGCTCTCCGACCCATCGCCGACCTCGAACGGTTGGCCGGCAAGCTCGGCACGGGGCGGGCGGCGCCTCGGGACCTCTCCGCGCTGCGCCGTTCGCTCGGAGCGTTGCCCGGGCTGCGCGACGCCACGGCTGGCCGCAGCGCGCCGCTGCTGGCACGGGTCGGTGGGGAGATGGATGTGCTCGACGACGTCGCCACCTCGCTCGACGAAGCCCTGGCCGACGAGGTGCCGGTGTCGCTCCAGGACGGGGGAGTGATTCGCGAGGGGTACCACGCCGAGCTCGACGAGCTGCGGTCGGTGCGCGATGGAGCCGTCGAGTTCATCGCCACGCTGCAGGCCCGGGAGCGGGAGGCCACCGGGATCGGCTCGCTCAAAGTGGGCTTCAACAAGGTGTTCGGATACTACCTGGAGGTCACCAGGGCGAACCTCGATCGGGTGCCCGAACACTTCGTGCGCAAGCAGACCCTGGCCAACGCCGAGCGCTACTTCACACCCGAGTTGAAGGAGTGGGAGCAGAAGGTCTTCGGCGCGGAAGATCGCATCGCGTCGCTCGAAGCCGAGCTCTTCGGCGAGCTGCGGACGCGCGTCGCGGGGCACGTCGGCCGGCTCCAGACCACGGCCGAGGGTGTGGCGGCGCTCGACGTCCTCTCCGCTCTCGCCGAGGTGGCCGTATCGCGCGGGTACGTGCGTCCGGAAGTCCACACCGGCTACGACCTGCGGATCACGGCGGGTCGGCATCCGGTGGTCGAGACCACGATGCCGCGCGACGACTTCATTCCCAACGACGTCGCACTCGACGACGACCGCTTCGTCGTGATCCTCACCGGGCCGAACATGGCCGGTAAGAGCACGGTCCTGCGTCAGGTGGGACTGATCCAGCTCCTGGCCCAGATGGGGTCGTTCGTGCCCGCCGACGAGGCCCGCATCCCGGTCGCGGACCGGCTCTTCACGCGGGTCGGCGCGTCGGACAACCTGGTGCGTGGCCAGTCGACCTTCATGGTCGAGATGAACGAGACGGCGGCGATTCTGCACGGTGCGACCCGGCGCTCGCTCGTGCTCCTCGACGAGATCGGTCGGGGCACCAGCACGTACGACGGCGTGTCCATCGCGTGGTCGGTGACGGAGCACCTCCACGAGCGGGTCGGATGCAAGGCGATCTTCGCCACCCACTATCACGAACTCACGCAGCTCGGCGACCTCCTGCCCGGCGTCCGCAACCAGAACGTGTCGGTGCGGGAGGTGGGCGACGACATCGTGTTCCTGAGGCGTCTGGAAGACGGCGGTGCGGATCGCTCGTACGGGATCCAGGTCGCGCGTCTCGCCGGCCTTCCGGGCGAGGTCCTGGCGCGGGCGCGGGAACTTCTCGCGGAGTTGGAGGGAACACACTCGGGGGGTGGTGAGGGCCTCGGCCGCCACGGGCGACACCGCCCGCCGTCCGAACCCCCGCCCGATCAATTGTCCTTCTTCCAGACGCCCCGCGACCATCCGGTGATCGACCGCCTCCGAGCTCTCGACGTGAATCGCATCACGCCGATCGAAGCCCTGCGACTCCTGGACGAGGCGGTGCGCAGCGTCCGCGACGAGGGGGACTCGTGATCCGACGCCTCCTCGTTGCGGGCACCGTGTTCCCCCTGCTCGTGGGATGCACGGGTGACCAGCAGATCGAACGTCCGACGCCGCTCTTCAACGAGGTCCCGATCGAATATCCGCTCTCGATGTGGGATCAGGACATCGAAGGGCAGACGCTGCTTCGAGTGCGGGTGAACGACGTGGGTCGCGTGGACGACGTCGAGATCATGCAGTCGAGCGGCCACCCGGCGCTCGACACCGCCGCGGTCCGGGGCGCTCGGAGTCTGCGGTTCGAGCCGGCCCGTCGGAACGGGAAGCGCATCGAGGTCTGGGCCCAGGTTCCGGTGGAGTTCTCGAAGCAGGCTCAGCCGGGTGGCGGTGACCGCTACTGAGCACGGATCCCGCGGAGAGGATTCTCCGATCCTGCGCGCCGTCGGCTGGGTCGTAGCCGCGGCACTCGCGATCTTTCTCCACACGGGCCGGCGGACGGTCGACTTGCCGGCGACGGAGGATACCCTGGTCCTCTGGGGGATGCTCGACGACAGCGGGAGTCGCTACCTGGTGGTCCCGATGGATCACGAATACGCGTACCTTCTTCCCACCGGCGAGGAGCGCTCGGAGGTCCTGGACCGCGCCCGCCCGGGGCACCTGCGACTGGTGCACACCTACCCGATGGGTCGCATCTTCCAGATCGACCCGCCCTGACCCCCTCGCCCCTGCCACCATGTCCGAACGCCACCGCACCCCCTACGAGAATGTGCTGGAGATGGTCGGGTGGACCCCGCTGGTCCGACTCGGCCCGGTCACGGACGGCGCGCGAACTCCGGTCTACGGCAAGTGCGAATTCATGAATCCCGGCGGGTCGGTGAAGGACCGCATCGGGCTGGCCATGATCGAGGCGGCCGAGCGGGAGGGGGCTCTTCGCCCCGGGGGCACCGTCGTCGAGGGCACGAGCGGCAACACGGGCATCGCCCTCGCGCTCGCCGCGGCGATCAAGGGATACCGGTGCATCTTCACGATGCCCGACAAGATGAGCATGGAGAAGGTGAAGCTGCTCAGGGCGTTCGGGGCCGAGGTGATCATCACTCCGACGGCGGTGCCGCCGGACCACCCCGAGAACTACGTCGTGAAGGCGAAGAGCATCGCGGCCGGGATTCCGGGCGCGGTTCTCGCCAACCAGTTCTACAACCCCGCGAACCCCGCGGCGCACGAAGCGAGCACCGGGCCGGAGCTGTGGGCCCAGAGCGAGGGTCGGATCACGCACTTCTTCGCCGGTGCGGGCACCGGCGGCACCCTCACCGGTACCGGTCGCTTCCTCAAGTCGAAGAACGCGGACGTGCAGATCTGCGGCGTGGATCCGGTCGGGTCCATGATCGGGCCCTTCTTCAATACGGGCGAAACCATCGAGGGCCAGCCGTACAAGGTCGAGGGCCTGGGCAACGACAAGATCCCGGGGACGCTCGACCTCGACGTCGTCGACGAGTACGTGACCGTCACCGACGGAGACGCGTTCCGCATGGCTCGGCGACTGACCCGGGAGGAGGGCCTCTTCGTAGGCGGCTCCGCCGGGCTCATCGTCGAGGCGGCCGTGCGCAAGGCACACGAGCTCGACGATCCCGACGCGTTCGTCGTCGCCGTACTGTGCGACTGGGGTGAGCACTACCTCACGAAGTGCTTCGACGACGACTGGATGCGTGAGAACGGCTTCCTGGAGCGCCCCCGTCGGCGGACGGTGGACGAGCTCGTCGCCGGGCGGGGACCGGACGCGCCGGCGCTCCTGACGGCCGAGCCCGCCACGTCGGTCCGGATGGCGCTGTCGACCATGACCAGCCACTCGGTGTCGCAGCTTCCGGTCGTCCGGGGAGGGACCTGTGTCGGTTCGGTACGCGAGTCCGGCCTGATGCGGGCGGTGCTCGAAGACCCCGCCGTGCTCGAGCGCAGCGTCGAGGCGATGATGGGCGCACCCTACCCGGTCGTCGAACCCTCCACCGACGCCGACGAGGTGACCCGGCTGCTGCGGGGCAACGCGGCCGTGCTCGTGGGCTCCGGAGGGGCGTTGAGTGGCATCGTGACGCGCTTCGACGCAGTCGGAGCGCTCACGCAACCGGGGAGTTGAGCGCTTGAAGATCACCGTCCTGACCGGTGGCGAGTCCGACGAGCGCGAGGTCAGCCTCGCATCGGGCTGCCAGATCTCCGCGGCGCTGAGGGAGCGGGGCCACGACGTTGTCGTCTTCGATACGGTCACCGGACCGCTCTCCGCGGCCCGCGAGCAGGCGATTCGCGCCGAGGGTGTGCCGACCGTTCCTCCGGGAACCCTCGTCCGCGACCGCGTAGTCGGTGGTGATCTGTCGTTCCTGCGCGACGACCCCGTGGCCGGGGCCGCGGACGTCTACTTCCTCGCGCTGCACGGGGGTGGGGGCGAAGATGGACGCCTCCAGGCACTGCTCGAGGCCGTGGGCACCCCGTACACGGGCTCCGGCATGGTCGGGTGCGCGCTCGCGATGGACAAGGAGCTCAGCAAGCGCCTCCTGCGCGATGCCGGCATCGACACACCGGACTGGCTGATGGGGGAGCCGTCTCGCGCCGAGATCGAGGCGCGCCTGGGGTGGCCGGTGGTCGTGAAGGCGGCCTGTGGCGGCTCGTCGCTTCGACTGGAGCTGGTCCACGGGCCCGCGGAGTGGCCGGCGGCCGTGGAGCGTAGTCGGGCGTTCGGAGACCGCGTCGTCGTCGAGGCGTTCGTCGAGGGACGGGAGTTCACCGTCGGGGTGGTCGCGGGTGAGGCGCTGCCGGTGGGCGAAATCATCGCCGAGCACGAACTCTTCGACTACGAGTGCAAGTATCAACCGGGGATGGCGCAGGAGATCTTCCCGGCCGATATCGACGCGGCGCTCGCGCACCGACTCTGTCGCGAGGCGCTGCGCGCGCACGACGTTCTGCGGCTCGACGACTATTCCCGCGTCGACTTCATGGTGACCGCCGACGGTAGGGTGTATTGCCTGGAGGCCAACGCTCTACCGGGGATGACCGCCAACTCCCTGCTGCCTCGGGCGGCGGCGGCGGCGGGGTCGTCGTTCCCGCTCCTGTGCGAGCGGATCGCGATGCTCGCGGTCGAGCGTCGCATGTCGTAGTCACAGGCGACGCGCGCACTGGGGG
>JAHHMJ010000239.1 GCA_018678395.1 Gemmatimonadota bacterium
GAGGTCCCACCCCCCGTTCATGCGCACCAGCTGCGTGTCGAAGTCCCCCCGCGGGAGCTGCACCCGATTCAGCTCGTAGTCCCCCGATATCGAGATGCCGGGGACCGGACGGAAGGTCAGCTCCGTCTGATAGCGCTGCCGAGTGCCGTCCCAGAAGCCCCCGCGACTCCAGTTGCCGTTCAAGGAGAAGCGGCGTTGTCCAGCACTGCGGAAGCGCAGGGAGGTTTCCCAGTTGGTGTAGGCGCCCGGGAGAATGGGCACGTCCTCGCCGACCGTGAAGTCGCGATCGAGGAACTCGTACTTCCGCGAGCTGGTGAGTTGGAAGAAGTCGCCGCTCTCGAGATTCACCTGGAGCAGTCCGAGGTCCCACTGCCGCTCCTGGACGTCGCCGAAGGTGAGACCTTCGAGGTAGCGGAACTGCAGCGAGAACTCGAGCTGGCGGATCCACGAGATCGACGGACGAGGCGCCCAGCCGACGCGGGGCTCCACCCGGCGGAAGTCGTTGCGGGGCACGAAGCCCACCGCGGGACGGTAGGCCGATCCGAACTCCCGATAGGACAGATGGGCCTGCCAGATGTCGTTCGGGAAGTTGAGCCGGAAACCGCGGGCCGTGAGGTCGGACGTCGAGAGGTCCTCCTCGGGGTCCGGGTTGGAATTCCAGGCCACGAAGGCCTCGAGCTCCAGGTTCTTCCCCCCCAGGAAATTCCGGGTCTGGAAGTCGAGGTCGGCCCCCACGGTGTGTCGGTCTTCGGCCCCGAAGCCCTCGTCGTCGATCGCGGTGGATCGCCGCGTGTAGACGGCCCCGAGGCTCGACTGTTCGAAGAGGCCCCGCTTCACGCGGGCGACCGTGAAGTTCTCGTCCGGCACCCCGTGGTCGGAGCCCGTCGCCACCTGGAGGAAGCCGAGCTCGTACCGACCGGCCTGGCCTCCCAGACGGGCGGCGTATTTGATCGGCACCGGCTCACCCTGCTCCAGACCGATGCGCCGCGAGAAGTACGGCGAGGGCCCACTCCGCGGCGCGAAGCTGTACACGCCCGAGCCCTCGAGAAAGAAGTCGCGCTGTTCCGGAAAGCGCAGCGGAAACCGCGTGAGGTTCACCCGACGCTGATCGACCTCCACCTCGGCGAAGTCGGTGTTGACCGAGACGGCCGCACGCAGGCTGGGCGTGACGTTGTAGCCCACGTCGACGCCGACGTCGCCCGGAAAGGTGGTCGGGTCTTCATCGGCCAGAATCGTCCGCCAGTTCTGGACCACATACGGCGTGACCTCGACCCCGACGCCTTGAGAGACGCCGCCGATCCCGACCATCTGCCCCGCGAACACCGGATTGAACAGGCCCTCGTCTCGACGCCACCCACGCCAGCGCAACTCCTCGTTCCGCCGTCGAATGGTTCGCTGGAAGTTGATCCCCCAGGCTTCGGACTCCGGGTTGAAGTTCAGCGTCTGGAAGGGAATCCGGATCTCGGCCGACCAGCCGTCTTCGAGCCGCGCGGTACGCGCTTCCCAGATCCCGTCCCAGCTCTTGTTCACCCCGAAACGGCCGCCCGCCCCGAGCAATCCGTCACCCATCAGGCCCGCGGCGTTGATCTCGAAGAAGTAGCCTGTGCGCCCGTCGCGGAAGGTGTCCAGAATCCACATGAAGCGATCGTCGGTGCCGAGGCCCGCGTCGCGACGCTTCTGGAAGGCCAGGATCGAGTCGGGTCGATCGAAGATCATCGCCCCGATGTAGAGGGCATTCTCATCGAAGATCACCCGGACCTCGGTGCGTTCGGTCGCCGGCGCGCCTTCGACGGGCTCCTCCTGACGGAAGTCGTCGATCGCGATCGCCCGACCCCAGACCTCCTCGCCGAGGCGACCGTCGAGGTCCACCGCCTCCCCGGAGTCCATGCGCAGCGCCTGGAGTGGCGCTTCGGGCTGCTGCCCCTGCAGCGGTACCGCAGCTGCTGCGGAGAGAGCGAGCGAACCGATGGCGGCGATCGGCAGGAGCGGAATGCGGCGCATGCGGTGGGGTCGGGTCGGAATGTGGAAGCCGCGGGCGGCGAAAGCCGATGAGCGCGTTCGCCCCCCTCTGACGTTCCACCACCCCGTGCGGTCGAGGCGCTCGCAACCGAACGGAACGGGGTCCGGTCCGCAACCGCCGTCCAGCCGTCTCAAGAAGGGGGCGCCCGGCGCCGACACTCCCAGGTATATTGGATCGGGCGTACCCCCCTCCCGGCGGAGGCCGATTCATCGTGACGGGACATCGCGTTCTCAGGATTCGCTCCATCGAGTTCGACTCGCGGTGGTCCCGCGTGGCGGCCGCGAGAGGTCACGCCCTCGCGGGTGTCGTCTACACGGTGAGCGGAACGGGATGGGGTGTCGTCCGGGTCTCGCCGGAAGGCGGTGAGGCCGAAACCCTCCGGTTTCCGGGGGGAACGACGCTGATCGTGGACGGCGACATGGTCCACCTGCCGGCGACGGGGCGCGAAGAACGCGACCCCGGCAGCCCATTGGAGTGAACATGCAGGGCGGAACGGACGTCGACTCGCCAAGCCCCGAGGGTCCGCGCACGACCGGATACCGACTGGAAGTCACGGAGTCGGTAGCCGAAGGCGTGCGCCGCATGGCCCACGAAGAGGTCTCCGGCGCCCTCGCTCGCCTGCGCGAGCCGCGGTACGACGCCAACGAGGCGCTCCACGATGCCCGCACGCGCCTGCGGAAAGTACGGGCGCTGCTTCGCCTCGTTCAGGATGCCGTCGGACCGGATGTGTTCACCCCCGAGGACGAGGACTACGGCTCCGCCGTCGCGCTGCTCGATGACGCGAGAGAGAGCTACGTCGCCGTCCGAACGGTCGCCGACCTGCGGGAGGATTTCTCCGAGGTCCTGCGCCCGAGCGCCTTCGTCGACATGCAGGCCCGGCTCGAGGAGCGCCACCTGCACATCCTCCACCACACCCTGCGCGAAGGCATCGTACCCCAGGTCATCGAACGGGTCGAAGCGGCCGAGCGCCGCATCGACACCTGGTCGTTGGACACCGCGGACGACCGCCAGCTCGAACGTGGTCTGCGGCGCGCCTACGAGCGGGGATACTCTGCGATGACGCGGGCCTACAACGGCGGCACCGGACGTTCGGCCGAGGCCTTCGAGGAGTGGCGAGAAGAGGCGCGCTACCTCTGGTTCCTCTACCGGGTCCTGACTCCGGCCTGGCCCCCGATCTTCGAGGCCATGGCCGAGGAGCAGCTCCGGCTGGCCTCGTCGCTCGGTGTGGGGATGGACCTCGGTCATCTCGTCGGGCTGGCGGACGATCCGTCGCTGGCGGATACGCCCTGGCCCCGCCTGGCACTCCGCGGACTCGCGCATGAGCGGCGTCTCCATCTCTGGGCGGGACTGCGGCCGTTGGGCCGACGCCTGTACGCGGAAACTCCGGATGCCTTCCGGGACCGCATGCACCGCATCCTCGAGGCCGCACGAGGGCCGACCGGGGCCGCGCACTAGAACCCCGACGGGCGGCGCGCACGCAGGGCTCTCCACGCCCCCGTGCCCTGCGCGCAGCCCTCGGCCTATCTTTCGGGACCTCGCGCCCTGTGGCGCCCTGATCTTCGAGGTCCCCGATGAGCGACTACGACCTTCCCGAACTCCCCTCCGACGAGGAACTCGGCATCGCCGGTCTGTCGGAGGAAGACTTCGCAGACGACGATTCTCCGGACGCAATCCCGGACAGCCCTCCGGCGGATGCCGGAGCGTCGAAGGCGACCCCACCCCCGTCGCCGCCTCCGGCGGACCCCGCTGAATCCAGGGCGGCTCCACCTCCCTCCGGCCCGAGTGGCCCGGCCTGGCGAGGACCTCTGACCCTCGTCCTGCTCCTCGTCGCCACGTGGTGGATGCGCCCGGTGGGCACCATGCCCGGGACGGAGCCGGCCAACGCCCCCGACGACGTCTTCGCCTCGGCCCGGGCCATGACGGAACTGGTCGAGATCGCGCGGGTCCCGCATCCGCCCGGATCGCCGGAGCACGCGCGTGTGCGGGGTGTCCTGCTGGAGCGTCTGCGTGAGCTGGGTCTCGAAGCCGAGGTCCAGACAACGACCTACCTGCGGCGCGGGACACCGGACGAAGCGCGGGGCGCGACCGTCCGCAACCTGATCGCACGCGTGCCGGGAAGCGCATCGACCGGGGCCGTCGTCCTCACGGCGCACTACGACAGCCGCGCATTCGCGCCGGGGGCCGGCGACGATGCCACCGGGGTGGTGACGATCCTCGAGACGCTGCGGGCCCTGCAGACCGCGCCCCAGCTGCGCAACGACCTGATCGTGCTGATCACGGACGCCGAAGAACTCGGCCTGCTGGGCGCCCGCGCGTTCGTAGAGAGCCACCCGTGGATGGACGAGGTCCGGCTCGTGATCTCGGTGGAGATGCGGGGCGGCGGCGGCCCGTCGGTGATGTTCGAGACGAACACCGAGAACGGCTGGATCATGGAGCGGCTCGCGGCCGCGGACCCCCACCCGCTCGCGAACTCCGTCAGCATGGAGGTCTACCGTCGGCTGCCGAACGACACCGACTTCACGCCCTTCCGCGAGGCGGGTATCCAGGGCCTGAACTTCGCCGCGATCGGTCGGGCCCACGTCTATCATCAAAGCTACGACAACCCCGAGAACCTCGACGAGCGGACGCTTCAGCATCACGGCGCCCGGGTGCTCGCGATGACGCGTGACCTGGGCGACGCCGACCTCACCACGGTCGAGGCTCCGGCCCACGCGTTCGTCACCCTGCCCATCGTCGGGCTGGTGAGCTGGCCGGTGTCGTGGTCCCTGGGATTCACCGGGGCTCTCGCGGTCCTGCTGCTGGTGACCGGCGCCGTGACGTGGATGCGTGGCGGACGCCTCCGCAGTCTGGTGACCGGCCTCGTCCTGGGTCTCGTGACGACCGGCGTGACCGCCGGCGCCGGCCACGGTCTCTTCGTGTGGGCCCGCGGTCGGCACCCGGAGTACGGCAGCCTGTCCGGTTCCGCCTTCCACGTCGAAGGGTGGTACCTCCTCGCCTTGCTCGGGCTCGCCATCGCCGTGACCACGGTCGCCTTCGGTGCGGTGCGCAATCGTGTGCACCGCGGAGGCGTGTTCCTCGGGGCGATGCTCCCGGTCGCCGTCGCGGCGATCGCAGCGGGCGTCGCCGCTCCCGAGGCGGCCGCGAACCTCCAGGGCCCCGTCGCCGCCGGGTTGTTCAGCGTTCTGGTCGTGTCGCTGGCAGGCCCGAAGCGGGACGGGGGCTGGGCGGCCTGGAGCATCGGGCTTCTCACGGCCGCCGTCGTGGTCGCCTTCCTCGTGGTGCTGATCGAGTTGGTCTGGCTCGCGATGAGCTTCTCGCTCGCGGCGGGCCTCGGGATTCTGATCGCCACCACGCTCCTGCTGATAGCCCCCGCTCTGGACGCGCTCCACAGCCCCAACCGCTGGTGGGCGCCGGTGGCGACCGTGATCGCGGCCGCCGCGTTCACCGGAGCCGGAGCGCTGACGGCCACCCCCTCGGCGAGCCGGCCCGCTCCGTCGACGCTGCTCTACGTGCAGGATCAGGGGGGACCCGGCGCGACGGTGGAAGCGTCCTGGGTCAGCCGGCCGGACGCCGGGCTGGACTGGGCCCGGACGGCGACCGCGGCCGCACTCACCGAGGAACGCACCCTCGAGGGCCTCGAACTCGGCAGCGGCTCCTGGACGGTCTCGGACGCCCCGGCCCTCACGCTCCCGAGCCCCCGGATCACCGTGACCGGAGACACGGTCGTGGACGGTCGGCGCCGGTTGAGCCTCGCGGTCGACCCGGGCCTGGGTGCGGAAAGCGTGTTCTTCGCGCTGGAGTCTCCCGCCGGCTTCGAGGCGATCGGCGACGCGAGCTTCGCCGACGGCGAGGGTGCCCTGCCGGTGCGCATCTGGCACGACGGCGCGCCGCAGGACTCGGTGTTCAGCCTCACCGTCGTCCAGGACGCCACCCAGCCGGCGCTCGACCTGGAGATCGTCCAGCACCACCAGCGACCGTGGGAACTGACCGGCGACAGCCCGTGGCAGAGGCCACCGGACCTGGCCCCGAACGTGAGAAACCGGAGCGATCGGGCGGTCGTCCGCTCTCGCCTGCGTGTGCTTCTGAATGGAGCCCCGGGGGCCGAGGAGGGCGGTGAGGCTCCGGTCGGAGAACCGGTTGGCGCCCTCGACGATGGTGCCGACGGTGCGGCAGCAGGCGCCGACACGCTCCTGGCGCCGCCCGACACGACCGGGGGCGGTGGGTGAGTGGACCCGCACCGTGCCCCGGGTGCGGGCTGATCGTGGAATCCGCCAGCGGGCCGCCGCATGCGGAGCTTCGCACCAGCCCCGGATGCTGGGCGCTCTACACCCGGGTGATGGCGACGGAGTACGCCGACCCGGGGCGTTGGCCGATCCACGGACTGACGCTCGACGCATACACTGCGCAGCACGCCGGTGATGGTAGTCGAGCCGCCGTGGCGAAGGTCGGCGTCCACCTGGTGGCCCTCTCCCTCGTCGTGGAACGCGACCTGCCCCTCGACCGGGCAGCGCGTATACGGTCGGCGGCCGCCGACCGTCTCGCCGGAGGCTTCACCTGGCTGGAACCGCCCGCCCCACCGGCACCCCTCACGATCGGCCACGTGGCCGGTGCCTCCGACACTGCCGAACACCACGCTCGCGTTCGTGAGTGGGCCGCCGCAGTTTGGTCGAGTTGGGCGCCGCACCACGAGACGGTTCACCGCTGGATCGACTGGCTGGTGGCGGCGTCGCCGCCCGATCTGGCGGCCGCCCTCCCCTTGGCACGCGAGTCCCATGGTTCGACGTGATGCAACCTCGGTCGACGGCTACCTCGACGCGCTCCCGGCCGATCGGCGCGCCGTGGTCGAGCGCACCCTGGCCCTCGTCCGCAAGCACATTCCGGCAGGGTTCGAAGAGGGTATCAACTACGGAATGATCGGCTGGACCGTGCCCCTATCCCGGTACCCGGACACGTACAACGGGCAGCCGCTCGGCATCGTGTCGCTGGCGGCCCAGAAGCGCCATACGGCCCTCTACCTTTCGGCGCCCTACACCGACCCGGTGCTCGACGGGCGCATCCGGAAGGCCTACGCCGACGCCGGCAAGCGGCTCGACATGGGCAAGTCCTGCCTACGGTTCAAGCGTTACGAGGATCTCGAGACTTCGGTGATCGCCGAGGTGATTGCGGCCGTATCGCCCGAGCGCTTCATCGAACTCTACGAGGCGGGCCAGGCCGAG
Source organism: Gemmatimonadota bacterium (assembly GCA_018678395.1). Classification (GTDB taxonomy): domain Bacteria; phylum Gemmatimonadota; class Gemmatimonadetes; order Longimicrobiales; family Gaopeijiaceae; genus Gaopeijia. Next base: position 7,237 of record JAHHMJ010000239.1, read on the forward strand.
GCGAAGTCGAAGCGACCGGGACGGCGCTGAGGAGCTGGGCGGACCGGCCTCGGCGGCCGGCCCGCCCACTCACACCTCACCCCGCGAACGCGCTCACCCTGCGAACGCCCACAGCAGCGACCGGCTGCGAGCATCCAACGACTCCGGCTCCGGGACGCGATAGAGATCCCCCGCGACGTCCCGGATCAGCAGGCCGCCGTCATCCATCTCGCGGGGCCAGTCGTCCAACGGCGTCTGAAAGGTGCGCGGACCCTGACGGGTGTCCACCCGCCACACCCGGATCTCGATCTCTTCCTCGACGGCGAGAACACGCGTTACCTCGAGGACGAAGCCGGCGGACACGATCGCTTCGTCGAGCGTACGCCGAGACGGCCCGTCGAGCACCTGATCGGGCCCGATCAGCGCCACCTCGCGATTGTCGGCGTCACGAAGGGACACGTGGCAATGCTCGCCCGACCACGGGAACAGCCGCCGCACGCGAACCGCGTCGGCCTGCTCACCGCGTACGGCCCACAACTGACCATCCGCGCGACGCTCGAGACGAAGAGCGTCACCTTCGACCCGCTTCAACTTCACCATCGTTTCTCCTCCTCGCCGACCGGCGGCGCGCTCCCGCCGGTCGGGCGGTCCGGCTGCGTACGAGTCAGATGGCCTTCGCCATCTCCCGCTGCAGCGTGTACAGGGTCCTGTAGATGCCGTCCTCCTGCGCGAGCAACTCGGCGTGCGTACCGCTCTCCGCCAGCCGACCGTCCTTCATGACCAGCAGACGTGACGCGTTCACCAGCGTCGAGAGGCGATGCGCGATGGCGAACACCGTCCGTCCGGCCACCAGGCGGTCCATGGCCTCCTGGATCTCGCGCTCCGTCTCCGTGTCCACCGCACTCGTCGCCTCGTCGAGGATGAGGATGCGCGGGTCGTGCAGGATCGCCCGCGCGATCGACACCCGCTGACGCTCCCCCCCCGACAGCGACTGCCCCCGCTCGCCGACCACCGTGTCGTAGCCCTGGGGC
>JAHHMJ010000362.1 GCA_018678395.1 Gemmatimonadota bacterium
GGGGTGCCTCGCGAAGCGGTCTGCCGGATCTCTTCGTCGTCTGGAGCCGCGACCGGCCGATCACCGGGCTGGCATCACCCGCGATCGGCGTGGTGCGCGCCGCGGATCCCGCGTACCGGTCGGGCAACCACGTCGCCGACGGGTTCTACGTGATGGCCGGCCCCACCGTCGATCCGACAGGTCCCGGAGACGCGGTCGAGATCATCGATCTCGGCCCGACGATCGCCGCCCTGCTCGGCGTCGAACTGTCCGAGACCGCCGGCCGGGCCGCCGTGTAGCGCGAGTCCCCGCGCGAACCCGAGAGGCCCAGCGTCAATCCCCGGCCCCGGCCCCGGTCGCTTCCGACGGCTGGATCCGCTTGATCGAGATACCGGTGATTCCGTAGACCACCGCGACCAACGGACTCAGCATGTTGAAGAAGGCGAAGGGCGCGTAGGTGAGGGTCGCCACCCCCAGCGTGCCCGCCATGAAGGCTCCGCAGGTATTCCAGGGCACCAGCACCGAGGTGAGCGTTCCCGAATCCTCCAGCGTGCGCGAGAGATTCTCGGGAGCCAGGTTTCGGCGCTCGAACTCGGCCCGGAACATCCGGCCGGGGAGTACGATCGCCATGTACTGGTCGGACGCGATCACATTCATTCCGATCGCGGTACCCAACGTCGCGGCGATCAGCGAACCGGTACCGCGCACGGCCCCCAGAATCCAGTTCGCGATGCACTGGAGCATCCCGGTGGTCTCCATGACGGCACCGAACGTCATGGCGCTGAGAATCAGCCAGACGGTGTTCAGCATGCTCACCATGCCGCCTCGCGACAGGAGATCGTCCAGCCCCGCGTTGCCGGACTCCAGGACGAAGCCGGCGTGGAGGGCGGTCCAGGCTCCCTTCAGCAGCGCCACGCCACGGCCCAGTTCGGGTTCGCCCACGAACCCGATCACGGCCTCCTGCTGGAAGAGGACCGCGAACACGGCGCCGGCCAGCGACCCGATGAAGAGGGCGGGGAAGGCGGGCATCTTGAAGAGCACCAGGGCGATGACCAGCACCACCGGCAGAAGCACCAGCGGGTTCACCACGAATTGCTCGGCGATCTGCTGCTGCATCGTCGCGATCTCGGTCGCGTCGGCCGCACTCGAGCCCGACAGCCCCAGGAACGAGAAGATCACCAGGGCGATCAACACGCTGGGGATCGTCGTCCACAGCATGTGCCGGATGTGTGTGAACAGGTCGGTCCCCGCCATCGCGGGCGCGAGATTCGTCGTGTCCGACAGCGGCGACATCTTGTCGCCGAAGTAGGCGCCCGAGATGATCGCGCCGGCGGCGATTCCCAGATCGAGCCCCTGAACCGCGGCGACGCCCACCAGCGCGACGCCGATCGTGCCGGCGGTCGTCCACGAACTGCCCGTGGCGAGCGCGACCACGGCGCAGATGATGACCGCCGCGGGGTAGAACCAGTCCGGGCTGAGAATGCCCAGTCCGTAGTAGATCATCGTGGGCACGGTCCCGGAGAGAATCCAGGTACCGATGAGCGCGCCCACCATGAGCAGGATGAGGACCGCGCTGGTCGACAGCGAGATGCCGTGGACGATGCCGGCCTCGAGTTCCTTCCACTTGTACCCGTTCCGGATTCCGAGGGCGGCGGCCACCATCGCCGCGACCATCAGCGCGATCTGGTTGGGGCCGTACGACGAATCTCCGCCGTACAGGAATACCGATATGCCGAGCAGCGCGACGAGGGCGACGATCGGGACGAGGGACTCGAGCCGCGACGGCTCGCGATGTTGGGTAGAGGTCATGGGCGGAGAAGCTGACGGTGGGTGCGGCGAGCGGCAAGCGTTCGAGTCGCGACGCCGGCCCCGTCGGCGAGCTAGCCGAGACGGTCCAGCAGACGCCCGTGGATGCCGCCGAACCCGCCGTTGGACATGATGACGACCACGTCGCCGGGGGTGGCCGACCCGGCGATGCCGTCGACGAGGGCCTCCACCGTCGAACGGTGCATCGCCGGCGTGCCGTCGGTGGTCAGGTCCGCGGCGAGTCGCTCGGGGTCGAGCCCGGTCTCGTCGTCGTACCGCTCGGGGCGGAACAGGCCGGCGAGCCAGACGCGATCGGCGGCCCCGAGGGCATTGCGGTAGCCCGACTCGAAGCGGCGTAGCTGAGCCGTGTAGCTCCGCGGTTCGAATACGGCGACGACCCGGCGCCCGGGATACCGGTCCCGCACACCCTCGAGCGTCGCGGCGACCGCGGTGGGGTGATGCGCGAAGTCGTCGATGACGGTCACTCCATCGACCTCTCCACGGACCTCCATGCGACGACGGACGCTGCGGAACGTCTGCAGCCCCTCGCCGATCGCCTCCCACGAGGCGCCGGCCGCCTCGGCCGCCGCAGCGGCCGCCAGCGCGTTGCGGACGTTGAAGCGGCCCGATGCGGCGAGGGTCAGCGGTCTGCGATCCACACCTGCCGAGCGGACCGTGAAGGTGGTCCCGTCGGGGCCGGGGTCGAGATCGAGTGCCGTCCATCCGGATCGAAGGGCGCTCGCATCCGGACCGGCTTCCGTCGTATCCCCCGCCAGACCCACCGGGAGAACCGGTGCCGGTGCCCCGCGGGCCAGCTCCCGAGCCACCGGCGTGTCCCATCCGACGACGAGCCGTCCCGAGCGGGGGACGAGGTTCACGAACCGTTCGAAGGCGAACCGGTAGGCGACGTCGTCGCGATAGATGTCGGCGTGGTCGAACTCGATGTTGTTCACCACCGCGATCCACGGCAGGTAGTGCCACATCTTCGGCCCCTTGTCGAAGTAGGCCGTGTCGTACTCGTCGGCCTCGACCACGAAGAGGTCGCCCTCACCCAGGCGGAACGACGTTCCGAAGTTCTCCGACACGCCGCCGATGAGGAACGACGGAGAGAGCCCGGCGCACTCGAGGATCCAGGCGAGCATCGAGGTGGTGGTGGTCTTGCCATGGGTCCCCGCGACCGCGAGCACGCGCCGATCCCGCAGGAACTCCTCCTTCAGCGTGACTGCCGCCGACGTGTAGTAGAGACGCCGATCCAGCACCGCCTCGAGCTCCGGATTGCCGCGGCTGATGGCGTTGCCCACCACGACCCGGTCGGGCGCGGGCTCGAGGTTGTCGGGCGAGAACCCGTCCACCCACGGAATCCCCATATCGTCGAGCAGGGTCGACATCGGGGGATAGACGCCATGGTCCGAGCCCGTGACGCGGTGGCCCTTCGCGCGGAGCAGTCCGGCCAGCGAGCCCATCGCGGTGCCGGCGATACCGATCAGGTGGTAGTGCATGATGATCCGCGGTCCGACCTGCGACGGGGGGGTGATGCGGCAGGGGTCTTCCCGACAGACCCGAGTCCGTCGAGCGGCTATATTAACACGACCTTTCCCGACCGGCCGGGGTGCCGGGTTAGGGGGTGAGACCATGAGGCTCGTGGCCCGCTGCAAGTCCGACCAGAACCACGTCGCTGTGGACCCGTGGACGGCAGTCCATCTCGCGACCGGTCTGGCCGCGGGCCTCATGGAGATCTCGGCCGCCCGCGCTCTGGGCGCCGCACTCGGCTACGAGGTCGCCGAGCAGTGGTTCGAGCGCAGTGAGGCGGGCCAGGACTTCTTCGAGGTCTCGGGCCCCGAGCATCCGTCGAACGTCGTGCTGGATCTCGTCGTGTTCGCTGCCGGCCACTGGCTGGGAAGGCGCTGGAACCGGACGGGTTGAGGGCGCGTGAGGCCCATCGGTCCGTCCGTATCCACCGCAGGCCCTCCGTCCTACCGCCCGTCGATCTGTCCGAGCAGCGTGCGCACCGCCGCGTCCAGCTGGCTGTCGATCCCCTGATAGTGCTCCCCGGCCGGTCGTTCGACTTCGACATCCACCGGACGCGGATTCAGCTCCATGTTCTGGCCACGGTTGTCGCGGATGAACGTGCCCGGCATTCGGACGGTCGTACCGTCGACCAGTCTCCGCGAGCCGGTGAAGATGATCCATCCCGCGGTCGGTTCGCCGACGACGCTGCCCAGCTCCAGTTCGCGGTAGCCCTCGGTGAAGTCCTCGCCGTCGGACAGCGTGTTCTGGTTGGTGACCAGGACGGTCGGAGCGAGGAGCGCACGCTGCCCGAGGCGCACCCGTGAGGGCGCCAGCACGTCGCTCCCCCGGGACTCCATCGTGAAGTAGTTGCGGCGCGCGAGGACGTCGATGGCGTAGACGTTCACGAAGCCGCCGTTGTTGTCGCGAACGTCGATCACCACGCCGTCCTTCGCGTGATTGAGCTGGTCCAGATCGCGAATGAACTGCGTCAGCGAGCCGGACGACATCGACGGGATGTGGACGTAGCCCAGGCGGCCTCCGCTGGCGGCATCGACGTAGGCTCTCCGGCTCTCCACCCAGTTGCGGTACACGAGTTGCGCTTCCGCACCAGCCGACGTGGCGAGGACCTCGACGTCCCGGGTCGTGCCGCCGCTCGCCACGCCGAGGACGACCTGCCGGCCGGGCGCGTCCCGCAGCAGGAGATGCAGATCGGCGTCGGCGTCCAGGCCGGTGCCGTCGACCGAGACGATCTCGGCGCCGACCTCGATCTCGCCGGCGACGTCGGCGGGACCCAGCTCCAGGACCTCGGTCACGACGAAGCGGCCCTCCGCCTCGTAGGCGATGCGATCGAAGCGCAGTCCGACGCGGCCCGTCGCGTGCCCGTCACCGCCCTGCGGGGGTCCGGTGCGGCCCGAGTGTCCGAGGTGCGACGCATTGAGCTCACCGAGCATCATGTCCATCAGGCGGCCGAATTCGGCGCGCGTCCGCGCGCCCTCGATCTGGGGCCGGAACGCGTCTCGCACCGCGTCCCAGTCCGTTCCGTGGTAGTCCGGATCGTAGAATCCGTCGCGCATCTCGCCCCAACCCTGTTCGAACGCGGCCAGCTTCGTGCGCTCGAAGTCGTCGACCACGTCGACCGACGTCGAGACGGTGCGCTCGCTGCCTCCGGGCCACGCCACGACCCGCAGCTGTCCCCCTCGGCTGGTGTACAGCTGCCGCCCGTTCTCGGAGAAGGCGAGCGGGTTGCCCTGCGCGCTCATCTCGTCGAAGTCGACGGCGCCGTTGGGGCCGAAGGTGATGCGGCGCAGTCCGCCTTCACCGGTCACGACGCCGGACTTGCCATCGGGATGGAGGAGGATCGATCCCACCGAGAACGAGGTCGACACCACGCCGCCCCGGCGGCGGATGCCGTCGAAATCGATGGCGACGGAGTCGGGCACGTCCACCGGGCCGCCCGACGACGCCGTCGAGGACCGCGCCACCGCGTCCGGTTCCTCGTCCTCGTCCTCGTCCTCGTCTTCGTCTTCCTCCGGATCGTTGAAGAGCTCGCGGAAGGCGTCCTCGTCGAAAGCCGGGGGCGCGGGCACGAGGTCCACCTTGATCAGTTCGCCGGGCTCGGTGCGCTGGGCGGTGCGGTACACGAGGTAGGTGCCGTCGGCGCTCCACCGCAGCGAGCCGAAGGACGAACTCGCCATGAAGCTGACCTGACGCGGCTCGCCCCCCTCGACCCCGGCGACCTTCACGTTCGAGAACTCGTCCGTTTCGGCCCCGAAGGCGATCCAGCGGGAGTCGGGCGACCAGGTGGCACCACCCGCGATGTCGCGGGCGATCAGACGGTCTTCGCCGTCGGGCCATCCCAGGACCCGCAGTTCGCGTTCGTCGTGGAGCTGGCGAAGGTACATGAGCCAAGCGCCATCGGGCGAGAACTCGGCGCCGCCGTCTCGCGCATCGCCCGTCGTCAGGGCGCGCTCTTCACCCGTCGTGAAGTCGTGGTGGTAGAGCTTTTCGGTGCCGGTGCGCCACGAGGTGTAGACGATCCCGTCGGATTCGGGCGTCCAGACGATGCCGCCCTCTTCGGCAGGCGTGTCGGTGACCCGGGTGGCCGCGACGGAGTCGGACATCGATGCCGCAAAGACGTCCCCGCCCGCGGTGAACGCCCACTTCTCTCCGTCCGGCGACACGGCGATGTCGCTCCAGCCGGAGTCCTCCTCTTCGTTGTCGGGAGTCGGACCCTCGATCGCGCCCAACAGCGTCACATCGAGACGCCGGGTCGCGTCCGCGGCAAGGTCGTACGTCCAGATCCCGAAGTCGCGCTCGAAGGCGACCATCGCGCCGTCCATCGTGATCGACGGCCACAGCAGGCGGCCGTCCGTGAACTCGGTCAACTGCGTCGCCGTGCCCCCGGAGGCGCTCGCCGCCCAGAGGTTCTCCGCGCCGGACCGGTCGGACATGAAGACGAGGCGCCCGCCGTCGTCGGCCCAGAGAGGCCAGAGGTTCTTGCCCCCGGTGGTGACCGGTCGGTACGTCGGCGTGCTCGCCTCGGGCGAGGCCTCCTCGACGATCCAGATCTCGGATTCGTCCATGTGCGAGTGTCCGTTCCGCCACCACTGGCCGCGGGCCTGGTCGCCACGCGTGGAGATCGCCAGGAGTCCGTCCGGTCCGGGGGCGGAGAAGTACTCCCCCTCGTACCGATCGGCCGCGACGGCCATGGGTGTTCCTCCACTCGCACGCACCCGGTAGACGTCGTGCGTGCCGGCGACGTCTTCGGCGCTCGAGCTGAAGTAGACCCACGTCCCGTCGCGGGACCAGCCGTTCAGCTCTTCCGACCCCGAGTCGTGGGTGAGCCTGTGCACGTCCCCGGAACGCAGATCCATCACGAAGACGTCCAGGCCGCCGTTCCGATTCGAGTTGAACGCCAGATGTGCGCCGTCGGGCGAGTAGAGAGGCCGCGATTCGTGGGCGGAATGCGCCACGAGCAATCGGGCCGCACCGCCCGTCGTGGCCACCGTCCAGATGTCGCCTCCCGAGACGAAGGCGATCTCGGCGCCGTCGGGTGAGATCCCCGGTTCGTAGAGCGAGGCGACGCCCTGCGCGCCGAGCGGAGCGGAGGTCGACAGCGTGGCGCCTGCCGGCAGGAGGCACAGGGTGAGAAGAGCGGACAGGCGAGGTGCGGCGCGGAGGTGCATACTGGACTCGGGATGGGGCTTCGTACGGGACCGCGCCAAGCTAGGTCGTGGCGGCGGGCGACGCACCCGTCGCTTCGCCCGGGGCTCGGCTTGCCCCTCGTACGCCGGCTCGCGATGGTAGCCGGCCGCCGCCTGCAGACCCGGTCTCCCCCGCGCCATGTACGAATCCTACGCCCTCTCCCAGGACGCGCACGGGCTCGCGCGCGGAGGCCCGCGATGACGCGGACGGGTCCGGAGGTGCGCGCCGCTGCGACGCCGGTGCCCCGGGTCACCTGGGTCCTCGCGAGCCTCGGGGCCGTCGTCTTCCTGCCGGCGTGGTTCTACCTCGGTGTGGCGCCTGCGTCGTTGTCACCGCTGGAACTGCCCCTCGTCTTCGCGATGGGACTGGGCTACCTGCTCGCCGTGGTGTTGAGCCTGGCCGTTCCGGGCCGCATCTGGGTACCGTTGTGGGCGGGTCCCGCAGGGTTCGCGGTGGGGTATGGGCTGCTGCTTCTGGTGCCCGGGCTCCAGTCATCGAGAGCGGTGGTTCTGCTCTCGGCCGTGCTGGGGACGGGTTTTCTGCTGCTGGACCGGGTCGTGGGTCCGCGCGTCCGTTTCGCCGCGTCGGCGCTCGTCGCGGCGATGGTGGTGTCGAGCGTGGTCGTCGATGGTGCGGGCCCCTCGGGCGCGGGCGGAGCACCGGTCCGGGTCGAGGACTCGGAGGTCCGGCTCACGGGGCTCCACGGCCTGCGGGTGACCACCTTCTCCGTGCCCGATCTGGCCGGCCGGACCGGCGGCGGGCTGGTACGGGCGGACTCCGTCCTCGTGGTGGTCGACGGCGCCGGAGACCTGGGAATCCTCCATCCGGATGCCCCCGAGGGCTGGCGTCGCATCGAGGTGGGCACGCCCATGGACATCGAGCCCATGCGCGCGGCGGCCGGGCGCGACGATCACGCGGCCCGCATGCGCGTCATGGACCTCGCGGTGCGGCGCGACGAGGCGGGGTGGGAGTTGTACCTGTCGCATCACGTCTTCCACGGTGAAGAGATGTGTTTCATCGTGCGCCTCTCCAGGGTCCGTCTCGACCCGGCGCTCGCGGCCGCCCGCGATGGGGAGACGTGGGAGACGGTGTTCGAAACCGATCCGTGTGTCCCCTATCTCCAGGGCGACCGCAAGGAGCCCTTCTTCCGCGGCAACGACTCGGGTGGACGGCTCGCGTGGCTGGAGCCCGGCGTGCTCCTCCTCACGGTGGGCGACCACATGCTGCCGGCGCTCGCCGGGGATGCGTCATCGGATTACGGCAAGACCATTCGGATCGACCTTCGGGACGGGGGAGGGGCTCGCCACTTCACGTCGGGCCACCGGAATCCCCAGGGCATCACGGTGGCGGACGGCGTCGTCTGGGCCACCGAGCATGGCCCCCAGGGGGGAGACGAGCTGAATCGTCTCGTGGACGGAGCCGACTACGGGTGGGCCTGGACCACTCTGGGCACGGATTACGGCGCCTTCACCTTCACCCCGGACGACTCTGCGCCACCCGAGCCGGGGGCTCGCGAGCCGTTGCACGTGTGGATGCCGTCTCTCGGCGTCAGCGACGTGGTGGTCGTCGAGGGTCGGGGATTCCACCGGTGGCGGGGCGACCTGCTGATCGCGTCGCTGAAGGCGGGTCACCTGCGCCGGGTGCGCATGCGGGATGGGCGCGTGGTCTACGACGAGCCCATCGATCTGGGCCACCGGATCCGGGCGATCGTCGAAGACGCCCGGGGCGCCATCTGGCTGCGAACGGACGGACCGGAGGTACTTCGCCTCGAGGTGGACGACGCCGGGGCCGAGGCGTGGAGTGCCTGCGTGCGGTGTCACGCGCTGGTGGAGGACCCGACACTTCGGGGACCGCATCTGGGCGGCGTCGAGGGGCGACCGGTCGCCTCGGTGGCAGGCTTCGAGTACTCGCCGGGGCTGCGCGCCGTCCGGGGGCGTTGGACCCGGGCTCGGCTCGACGCCTTCCTGAGCGACCCCCAGGCGTTCGCTCCGGGGACCGCCAAGGCGATGGAGCCGGTCACCGATCCGGAGGTGCGCCGGCGGATTCTCGACCACCTCCGGGCGGCCGGCGGCTACTGAACCTCAGGTACGTGACTAACGGACCGCTCGCGCCGAACATCGGGAAGAAGAGAAGCCCGTCCCCCCGAACGACCGCGTCGCATGCCTTCCGTTCGCGCTGTCCTCTCCGTTCCCCTGATCCTGGCCGGCTGTGCGACGGGCGCGGCCGACCCGGTCGTCGTGGAGCCCACACAGGCTCTGACGCCCGGTGATCACACCTTCACTGTCGGGCACGAGGGGCGGACCCGGTCCTACCTCGTTCATGTCCCGACCGATGTGGCCTCGGGCGAGGCGCTCCCGGTCGTGCTCGCCTTCCACGGCGGTGGCGGCAACGCCACCCAGTTCAAGGAATCGTCCGGGCTGGACGCGGTAGCGGAGCGGGAGGGGGTCCTCGCGGTCTATCCGGACGGAACGGGTCTCGCAGGAGTACACACGTGGAACGCCGGGCCGCGCTGCTGCGGCTCCGCGCGGGATCAGAACGTGGACGACGTCGGCTTCGTGCGCGCCGTGGTCGCCGATCTCGCGGCCCGCACCCCGGTCGATGCGGGGCGGATCTTCGCCACGGGGCACTCGAACGGTGGTGGCATGAGCTATCGCCTCGCCCACGATGCCGCCGACCTCGTCGCGGCGGTCGCCCCGGTGGGTGGGGCGGCCATGGGACCCGTGGATGCGACGGCCGAGCCCGTCCCCCTGTTGCATATCCACAGCGTCGACGATCCCCGTGCGCTCTACGACGGCGGCCTGGGCCCGCCCTTCCCGATGACGAACCACCGTGTGGAGCATCGCGCCGTCCCGGAGGTGCTCGCCGAGCGGGCCGACCTCAACCGCTGTGGCGGTCCACCCGACGTCGCCGAGACGATCCCGGCCGCCACGCTCGGTCGCGACGCGGGACATTGGGCCGAGCGACTCGTGTGGCCGGGGTGCGCGGCCCCTCTCGAGCACTGGCGGTTGCACGGGCCGGGACACGGTTGGCCGGGGCATCGGCAGAACCGGGCGCGAGAGCAGATCGTCGGGCCTTCGACCCTGATCCTGTCTGCCGCCGACGAGGCGTGGCGCTTCTTCGCGGCCGTCACGGGAGCAGGGTGAGCGCCTTCGTCGGAGGAGATCCTCGTCTCGAGGGCACCCTCAGCCGAAGAGCAGCCGCACGAACCACACCGCGAAGAGCATGGCCGCGATGTCGGCGGTGAGCCCCGCGGGGACGGCGTGGCGGGTCTTCTTGATGTTGATGGCGCCGAAGTAGACGGCCACGACGTAGAAGGTGGTCTCGGTCGACCCGAACATCGTGGCGGCCATCTTCACGAACAGCGAGTCCTCACCGTACTGCTGGATCATCTCGGCGACGAGGCCGGCCGACCCTGACCCGGTCAGCGGGCGGACGATCGCCATGGGCAGCACTTCGCCGGGGAAGCCGACGAGGCTCAGGACCGGGTTCAGCGTCGCCACGAGGAAGTCCATGGCACCCGAGGCCCGGAACATGCCGATGGCGAAGAGGATCGCCACCAGGTAGGGGATGATCCGGACCGAGACCTGGAAGCCCTCCTTCGCGCCCTCGACGAAGCTCTCGTAGACGGGCACCCGCTTGTAGAGACCGTAGAGCGGGAAGCCCACCACGATCACGGGAATCACGAAGAACGAAAACAGCCCGATCAGTTCACGAACCGTCTCCATCTCACACCTCCCCGGCCCGGGCGGCCCGCTGCGGGTCCGAGGCGCGTGAGCCGGGTAGGCGCCCGTAGAGCTTGGTGGCCGTGACGGCGACCACAAGCGATGCCCCCGTGGTCAGGATGATCGCGAAGATGAGCTGATTGATCTGCAGGCCCATGAGCGCCAGCAGCAGCACCGGCGGGATGATCTGGACGCTGGCGGTGTTGATCGCGAGGAGCATGACCATGGCGTCGGTGGCCGTGTCATCGGACGGGTTGAGCGTCTGCAACTCCTCCATGGCCTTGATCCCGAACGGCGTGGCCGCATTGCCCAGGCCGAAGACGTTCGCGGTCAGATTGAGCGCGATCATCCCGAGCGCCGGATGGTCCTCGGGCACGTCGGGGAAGAGCGGCCGGAGTACGGGTCGGACGAAGCGCACCAGCGCATGGATGAGCCCCGCCTCCTCTCCGATCTTGAGCAGCCCGAGGAAGAGGGCCAGAACGCCGATCAGGCCCAGGGCGATTTCGGCTGCGGTCTCGGCGAAGTCGAGCGCGGCGGCGGCGATGGCGTTCATCTTCACGAAGCGGACCTGCTCGAACGTGATCGCGGCGGCGCTCGGCACGGCCGGGTCGAAGCGCTCCACGCGCCCCTGCAACTCGTCCGCGTTGGAGCGGGACACGCCGGCGATCGTCGCCAGGGGCTCGGGCAGGTCGGCCGCGGATGCGAAGCGCAGCTGGCGGCCGTCGGCGGTCTGAACCAGGGTGCCGTCCCATTCGAGGGCCCCCGGGCTCTCGACGTCGTAGAAGCCGGCGTAGTCCGCTCCACTCATTGAGATCGAGACGGGGACG